>JAYUUT010000163.1:0-20280 GCA_043754455.1 Myxococcales bacterium | reverse complement strand
CCTTCTTTGGTGTTAGGGACGATGCGCTGGGGACTGCGACGGTACGCCTTGTTGCTAATGCTTCTGGCCACTTCCATGGCGCAGGGGTCCTGCTCATTCAATCCGGCTGAGGCTCCCCGTCGGTTGGTCAGATGTGGCGGCGCCTTTGGCCCCTGTCCCAGTGGGCTGGAATGTTCAAAGATTGAAACATCCCCGTCCGAGTTGGAGGTGTGTTGTACCACCAAGGGCTGCACTAAGGAGCCCAACAAAGTCGTTCTGCCTCCTGGGTACGTTTGGGGAGGATCGGATGGAGGTGCCCAGGAGCCGGGGCCACCAAGGGGAACGGTTGGAACGGCCCGAGAGGGGGGCACCGGAGGAAGCGAGCCGATATCCGATGGCGCCCGGGCCGAGGTCTTGACCGATGCAGGTACCGGATCGGCGCGGGCCGAAGGAGGGTCCTCTCCGGCCGCGACGGATGTTCGCCTTCCAACAGCGGACGCACCGGGTGCTGACGTTCCATATGGGTGTTCAGCGGCATGCATCGTTGGCGCGAGGCGCTGTGGGCCCGGTGGTGGCGTCCAGCTATGTTCGGATCGAATGGGCTGCGGGGCCTGGGCCCCTGAAACGAAGTGTGCAGATGCACTAACCTGCCAGGGTGTCGAGCCCAGCGCGGCCTGCACTTGCCCGCCCACGCCGGCGGCATGTGAAAAGGGACAGGGAAGTTTCTGCGAATCGACGACCATGCTGGCGACTTGCGTGGCCGACGTCCATGGCTGCCTGTCTGTTTCCGGGCGGAGTGCATGCGCGGCCGGAAAGCCTTGTACGGGCGTTTACCCCAAGGCGAATTGTTCGTGCCCTGCGCCGCCGTCGGCTTGTGCCGCGGGGACCGGAACATCATGTCAGGGCAGTACTCTGGTGACGTGTGCAAACGACAGCAATGGGTGCGTCGCCATGGTGACGTCGGTCGTCTGTCCTGCGGGCAAACCTTGCGCGGGCAACGCCCCTAACGCTGCCTGTACCTGCGCATCTTCCCCAGTTGGTTGCAGCGGACAAGCATCGGGAACATATTGTGTGTTGTCGTCACTCGCCACGTGTGCTGCCGATAGAAACGGCTGTGTGGTGTCGACAATGACTTCATGTGCCAACGGTTGCGGTGGCCTTTATCCTACCGCCCAGTGCTGCACACCTGTATGCACGGGAAAATGTGGCGGCCCGGACGGGTGTGGGGGATCTTGTCCGAACAACTGTGCGGGGCCTCAGACGTGTGGGGGCGGTGGGACGACAAATGTGTGCGGTTGTACGCCTGCATGCACGGGAAAGTGTGGTGGGGCGGATGGGTGCGGCAGAACTTGCCCGAACAACTGTGCGGGGCCTCAGACGTGTGGGGGCGGCGGAACCGACAACGTGTGTGGAGAGCCTTGTGGGATGCGAATGCCGAACCCCGCCACTTCGAGCCTTCCGAACGTGGCTTCTTACGACACGGGGACTTCGGGAGTGGTTATCGATAGGGTTACGAGGCTGATGTGGGAAGGGAGCGGGATGGGATTGACCGGTTCGTACACGCAGACATCAGCGGCCTCCTATTGCACGTTGCTCCGCACGGGTGGGTATTCCAATTGGCGCCTTCCAACCCGGATCGAGCTGCTTTCAATCGTGGACTTTACGGTGGTCGGGCCCGCAATCAACGGAACAGGATTTCCAGGCACGCCGCCTTCGGGTGAATTTTGGACGTCGTCCGCGGTTTCCGGCATGTCCGCGTCGGGTTGGACCGTTCACTTCTACAATGCCACTCCTTATACGGAGGCCGTCACGTTCGCAACGGGTGTTCGGTGTGTTCGTGGCGCCCCACCGATCTGCCCGGGGCAGCGTTTTTCGACTGTCAATGGTTGGGTTCTAGATGCGACAACCAAGCTAAGCTGGCAGCAGAACTTCGTTGAGGGCAAGACGTGGAACGACGCAACGGCGGTCTGTTTGGCGCTTGGTGGGGGCGCCCGGTTGCCGAGTCTGAACGAACTAGAAACCATCGTGGACGATTCGCAGAATCACCCGGCGATTGATCTCAGTGCTTTTCCGGGCACCCCTTCCGCCTTCTTTTGGACATCCTCTGGTATTCCCGGAAGATCCGACCTCGTGTGGGTTATCGATTTCACCCTCGACACTGCGGTGAATGTTGATGTGACATCGACACTTGCTGGGCGGTGTGTTCGCTGAGAATTTTCGTTAGGTCATAGCCGATCGGCCTCGGCTTGCCCGCGGCGTCGCCACAGCAAAACTCCCGCTCCTCCGGCGACTATAACGCTGACGGCCTGCGAGGTCGATAGAAAGAGCGGTTCGGCGGCAGGCAATCCCAGGGCCCGTGACAGGGCCGGGGTTGCGAATTCAAAAACGAAACGCCGGGCGGGATCCCCCCGGAAGATCTCGACTCCAAACCGCAGCGCGGCGTAGGCGCACGCGTAGGCTAGGGCCACCGTACCCCGCCCTGGTTTCCGGCGAGCCAACCACGACAGTCCCAGAAAAATTCCAAGATCGCCCGCAGCCTCGTAAAGCTGCGTAGGCGCAAGAGCGGGGGTCAGGGGTTCGCTGGGCGCCAGCAGCCCGTGCCTTACAAGATCAGCATGGGCGACGGATTCTGGTGGGAATCGTAGTCCTAACCGTGCGGCAACGCCGGTAGGGGCGCAGGTCTTGCCATAACAACAGCCCGCCAGAAAACATCCTACGCGTCCGATGCCGTGCCCCAGGGCCAGGCCAGGCGCAAACAGATCGGCGATAATCCCCATTGCCAGATGCCGGTTTCGGGCCATCACCCAGGCCACCACGGTGGCTGCGATGGCACCGCCATAAAAAACCAGGCCACCTTCCCAGATGCGTAAGGCGGCGGTGCAATCGCGCACGACTGTTAGCCAAGGCCGCGCCATGTTCTGGCCCCAGGTGCTGCCGGTACAAACGTTCGCAAAGTCACCAAAGGACAAGGCCACGAACAAGCCCCGCGCACCGACGACGCCCGCCACCAACATGGCAAAGGCCAAATCCAAAATGACCCCCACATCAACCCCGGCTTGTTTCGCGGCCCGAACCGCCACCACCACACCAACGGCAAACCCCAACGATACCATTGCCCCGTACCCGGGCAGGCTAACGGTCGTGCCCCATAAGGGAAACGACGCAAGGATTGGGTTCACGGGGTCGTGCCTGCGGCCACTTCCGTTTTTGTCCACACGGCCCCGCGGCGCAGCAGCAACACAACCCCCAACGCCACCAGAGGAATCGAAATCAACTGAGACGTCGACAGGGTGCCGCCAAAAAACACGCCCCGATCGTCATCGCGAAACAGCTCGACGAACGACCGCACAACGCCCTTCATGATCAAAAGCCACGCGAACACGGCCCCGTGGAACCGTTTGCGGGGACGTACGACATAATAAAGGACGAAGAACGTCGCGAGGTTCAGCGCTGCCAAATAAAGCTGCGCTGGATGTACGGGCAGGCCGGGCGCACCTGCGGCGATGAGGTGGGCTTTTTCCTGGGCGTCGTGGACCGCGCTGCCCGCAGGGAACAACACGGCCCAGGGCAAGGTCGATGGTTTTCCATGACAACAGCCATTCAAAAAACATCCCATGCGGGTCAACGCCAGACCCATGGCGATCCAAGGCGCCGCCAAATCGGCCATGCGCCACATGCCCAGTTTGTGTTTGCGTGCGTAATACAACCCAAACGCCGACGCAAAGACGAAACCTCCGTAATACGCCAGGCCACCTTTCCAAACTTTGAACACCGCCAGGCAATCGCGTGGAGGGTGGCAGGTGTGCGTTGCCAGATTGCACACGTAATCTGAACCGCAGGCAGCGTCGCTGTGACAAACCGCCACGTTCGCCTCGGTTGCCTTCACCTTGAAATTGTCGACACACAGATTGATGTAGTCCTGCAGGTACCCGTCGGCCAGGACGTGAAGGACCCGCGATCCGATGATCGCCCACACCACCAGCCACAGGGTTAGATCTAACACCCGTTCGCGATCCATCCCCAGCCGTGGCGCTTCCCGGTACGTCGCCCACATACCAAGGCCAAACGACAGCGACAACATCGTGAAATAGGACGGAAAATTCAGCGGCCCCAAAAGGGGAATGTCGATGCCGAAATCGTAAAGAATGGGCCGCATGACGAACCGCCTGTCTGACGGTTAGGTGTTGCCGGTGGCTTTTTGTGTTTCAGGCGCGGCCGATTTGAACATGTCCAGAGCCATCAACCCCACGCCAACCACCAGCACCGCATCTGCAACGTTGAACGCAGGCCAGGGGTTGAGCGGCCAAAAACCCAGATCGGCCACGATAAAATCCGCGACCTTCCCGTATACGATGCGATCGATGAGGTTGCCGACAGCCCCCCCCCCCATCAACCCCAGGGCAACGTGCAGCCGCGTGTGCGACGGATCGGTTTTTCGTAGGTATTGGATCACCAGCCCCAAGGCTGCGACGGCCACGGCTGTTAAAATCCAGCGCCCTCCAGGCAAGGTCCGGAACATGCTGAACGCGACCCCTGGGTTTTCGGCATAACGAAAAAAGAATTCGCGCCCGAACACTTCTTTGATCTTGCCGCTGGTTTCGGGTCCCAGGGCCCCCCGCGCCCAGATCTTGCTTATCTGATCCAGCACCAGGGACACGATACCCAGAACCCCAAACAGCAGGTATTTCCGACGAGGCGACGCCATAGCGCGGACTTTAGCAGCCGTGCCTAGCAGCGCTGCGTAGGATCATTTCAGCGTCGCCAAACGTTTGGGCAAATCACGGATGGACAAGACCTCGACGCCTTGACCCAGCTCGTAGGATTGCGTCCCGGGGTACACGACAAAAAGACGAGCCAGCTTCAGGTCGTCCATGGCAATCCGCATTGATTTTGTCATGGTGGGCGCGTCGGAGGTTTTCATCTCGAACCCGTATCGCTTCCCACCTCGCATGGTCATGAGATCCAGCTCGGCACCTTGATGGGTGCCCCAGAAGTAGGCGTCTTGGGATCCCAGAATCGAAAGGATTTGTTCGATGGCAAAACCTTCCCAGGATGCGCCGGCTTTCGGATGCCCCCAAAGCTGGTCCTGGGTCTCGATGGACAAAAGGGCGTGCAGCAGGCCAGAGTCATGGATGTAAATTTTGGGTGAACGAACCTGTCGTTTTCCCATGTTTTCGAACCACGGTTGAAGCTGTCTCACGGCCCAGGCGCCTGACAACCGGTCCAGATAACTGCGCGCCGTATTTTCAGAAGCGCCCAGCGCGCGGGCAAATTCAGCCGCGTTCCAAATGCCACCGTGAAAATGCGCCACCATGTTCCAGAACCGGCCCAGCGTTGCCGCCGGGACGGTGATTCCCAGATCCGCCAGATCGCGCTGAAGGAAGTCTCGTACGTAATCACGGCGCCAGGCCAGACTGTCGGCTGCGGATCTGGCCAAGAACGATCGGGGGAGCCCGCCCCGAATCCATAGCTGCGTGAAGCGGTCGGGCCCCACGTCCACCACATCGAAACCAGAGATGTCAATGTGGCTGACCCGGCCCGAAAGGCTTTCCGATACGCCGCGTATGAGCCGCGGGTCAGCGCTGCCGAGGATAAGAAACCGAGCCGGTGTTCGTGGTCGATCGGCCAGCACGCGCAGGATCTCAAACAGTTTTGGCATGCGCTGGATTTCGTCGATTACGACGAGGCCCCGCAGCGGTTCCAGGGTGATCATAGGCGACGAAAGGCGGGCCATGTCGGACGGGTTTTCGAGATCAAAAAATACCGAACGACGCCCCCTGGCGAAGGCGCGTGCCAGGGTCGTTTTTCCCGACTGCCGGGGGCCTAAAAGCGACACCACGGGGGTTCTTGTCAAGGCCTGACGTAGTTTTGAAAGGAGATCGAGCCGCCGAATCATTCCATAAATTTACCATGAAAATCCTCAGTTCATGTGAGGATTTTCATGGACGCGCGGGGGTGCTTTTCAGCCCGATCCCCTCAGATCTGGGGAATGACCGCCGCGCAGCGTTTGCACAAATTCGGGTCGACCGTGTGACCGGACGCCTCGCCTGTGCGGCGCCAGCAGCGCGGGCAGTCGGGGCCTGTTGCCTCACAGATCGTGATTACGGTTTCGCCCGCCGCATCCTGTGCGTCCATCTCCACGCTGGAAACCACGCACAGTTCGGTCAAATGGGACAGGCTCCATTGCCAGTGGGGACGTTCGGCGGCGGTGGGTGTGACGAACACCTGGGCGTGTAGCGATTTGTGTCCCGCTTTGCGGAAGGCTTCCAGCGGTTTCAAGATCGCCTGACGCCGGGGGCGAATTTCGTCGGTCCAGCGTTTGTTGGGGCTTCCCATTTGTTTGCCGGACGGCAACTGGCCGCGCCACACTTGACCGTGGACATCGAAGGGCTCGCCTGTCATTCGGCCCAATTCGTCGGCCACGTCCTGGGATGTGAAACACAGGATGGGCGCCATCCAGGTCGACAGCGTCCGCACGATTTCGTATTGGACAGTCTGGGCGCTGCGCCGCGGTTGGGAATTCGGGGCGTCGCAATACAGTGGATCTTTGACCCCATCCAGGTATTCCGCAGACACCGTGATGACATAATCAACCATCAATCGGACGGCATCGTGAAAACTGAAGGTTCGATACGCCTCGCGGATGTGGTGATCGCGTTCGCGCAAGACACCCAACACCAATAGATCAATCTCTCGCAATTCGAAATCGTCAAGGGTGTCGCGCGACGGGACGAAATCAAACAGATTCGACAGCAGGTATTTGCAGGTGTTGCGCAGCTTTCGATACGATTCGCCCAGGCTGTCTAAGATGGTCTTCGAAAACACGATGTCGCTTTGGTAATCCGAAGCGCCGGTCCACAACCGCAGCAGTTCGGCACCGTTTTTCTGCATCCATTCGCCCGGATCGACATAATCAACCTTGGCGCCCGATGCGCGGGCCTTGGCAATTTCAGATTTGGAATAGACCTTGCCCCGTTCGTCCAACACCCACCCGTGGGTCAGGACCGCCTTGTACGGCGCCTGGCCGCGCGTGGCCGTGCTGGCCAGCAGCGATGAATGGAACCAGCCGCGGTGCTGATCGGCGCCTTCCAGATACAGATCGACCTTCGACGCCTCGCCTTGGTTGGCGGGCACCAATTTGCCCTCAGCGACAGCCGCCCAGGACACGCCGGATTCGAACCAGACATCGACGATGTCGTTGCCTTTGTCCATGTCTTCGATGCGGGTGGGCGCGTGGGACGGGAGCCCAGGATTGGCCGGTAACAATTCAGACAGCGGTTTTGTGAACCAGGCGTTCGACCCTTCAGTTTCGAATATCTGCGCGACGTGATCCATGAACGCCGCCGACGTAAACGCTTCCCCCGTGTTCTTGTCGCGGATGGCCGGAATTGGCACGCCCCACACGCGCTGCCGGGACAGACACCAGTCCGGGCGCACGGTGATCATGCCTGAAATCCGATCGCGGCCCCAGGCGGGAATCCATTGCGTCTTATCGATTTCCTTTAGGGCCTTGGCGCGCAAACTGCCCGCATCCGAAAGTTCGCCCAGGCGGGCAAACCACTGGCTGGTCGCGCGGAAGATAAGCGGGCTTTTGGTGCGCCAGCAATGCGGATAACTGTGTTCCAGCATCTCGCCAGGTTTGTTCAGCAGGAATCCGGTTTCTGCCAAGACCAACACAACCTTTGGGTTGGCTTCGAACACACCGAGGCCCGCCCATTGCGGAACCTCTGCCGTGAATCGCCCGTCCTCGCCAACCGGCGCATAGATGTCCAGGCCATGGTCGCGGCCCACCACGTAGTCGTCAGCACCGTGGCCGGGCGCTGTATGCACCAGCCCCGTTCCGGCTTCCAGCGTTGCGTGTGCGGCGAACCATAGGCGAAAGTCCTTGTCGGTTTTCGGCTGTGCAATAAAAGGATGTTGGTAACGCGTGCCTTCCCAGGTCCCGAACGCTGCGGCGTTTATGGGTTTCCAGGTCTCTTTTTCGCAACTGATGCCCATAGGGGCCACTGCGGCCAAAAACGCTTCGGCGCGGCCTTCGGCCACGACAAGGATTTCTTGGGTCCCGCCGGGCAGCGTGACGGGAAGGCCGACGTAGGTCAGCTTCGGATTCGCCACCACCGCCAGATTCGCGGGGAGGGTCCACGGCGTCGTTGTCCAGATGACGAACGAAACCGCCGCATCGCCGAATACCTTTTCAACGGCGGGCTGACCTTTGCAGATCGGAAACCGCACATAAATCGATGGCGACTTGTGATCTTTGTATTCGACCTCGGCCTCGGCTAGGGCCGTGCGCGCGGCGATGGACCATTGCACGGGGCGTTTGGCCCGATAAAGCAACCCGCCCCGCGCGAACCCGGCCAGTTGCCTGACGATGGTGGCCTCATAGTCCCGGGCCAGGGTCAGGTACGGCGTGTCCCAGGTGCCCAGGCAACCCAGGCGCTTGAACTCGGTCCGCATCAGGTCGACGTATTTGTAGGCGTGGGCTTCGCAGCGCGCGCGAAACTCTGGCGCGGACAGGCCGGCCTTTTGAAATCCAAACGTCGCATCCGTACGCGGCGGTGCCGCAGGTTCGGAGCTGGCCTTCGCGGCCGCTGCCCGTTCTTTCAAGACTTCTTGTTCGACCTGGTGTTCGATGGGCAGGCCGTGGCAGTCCCATCCCGGACGAAACACGGCCTTTTTGCCCAGCAACAACTGCGACCGGACCACAATGTCTTTCAGCACCTTGTTCAGCAGGGTGCCGTAATGGATGCCGCCGGTCGGGTAGGGCGGGCCGTCGTGCAGGACAAACGGTTCGGCCTCGGCGCGTAGATCCAAAAGGCGCTGGTACTGCCCTTCGTCCTGCCAGCGCTTTAACCATTCGGGCTCCCGCCGGGCCAGATCGGCCTTCATGGGAAAATCAGTCCGGGGCATATTCAGCGTCGGTTTCCAGTCCACGGCGGCGGATGCTAGCAGAGCCGTGCTACATCCCCCGTCATGGGCGAAACGCGGGTTTCCTGGGATGCGTATTTTATGAACATTGCGCGGGTGGTGGCGACCCGATCAACCTGCCAACGGAAATTCGTTGGATCGGTCATCGTGCGCGAAAAGACGATCCTTTCGACCGGGTACAACGGGTCGATTCGGGGCATGCCCCACTGCACCGAAGTTGGTCACATGATGGAAAACGACCATTGCGTCGCCACCATCCACGCCGAATCCAATGCCATCCTTCAGGCCGCGAAAAATGGCGTGGTGATCGATGGCGCCACTGTCTACGTCACGGCCAGCCCCTGTTGGAACTGTTTCAAACAGATTGCCAACGCTGGCATTCGCCGCATCGTCTTCGGAGAATTTTATCGGGACGATCGCATCTTCCAGGTGGCCGAGAAACTGGGGATCGAACTCGTACACGTAGCCGCGGATAGCTAATCTATAGCGTTAAATTTAGGCGAATTTTTATTGACATAAATGCCCTGGCTGGCGACCCTCACTGTTCCATGCTGCGAATTTGTACCGCGCTGCTCACGGTCGTCTTGGGGGGCGGTGTAGGTTGGGCTGGAACCGGCCATGAATCTGACGAGGCCGAAAGGCCCGAACCCCGGGTAGAAACCCCGGCCAAGGCTGCTAAATCGGTGAAGGCCACGCGTTCGGCGCGCGTGCGAAAGTCGCGATCCAGCCGCCATTCCAAACCAGCCGGTCATGTCGTGATGGATGACAAGCTGCGCCAGACGCCGCTTGGACCGCCGTCGGGAAAATTGCAATTGAAAATTCTCGCCTCGCACGAGGATATCGAGGTCGACATTTATAACGAGGACGGGTCGTACAACATCGAAGCCCTAAAACAGGTTTCGCACGTTCTGCGTTGCAAGCGAACCGAATCCGAAAAGGATGTCGAGCCACGGCTTGTGACCATTCTGTCGCATATCTACGATCATTTCGGCAAGCCGCTGGAGGTTGTGTCGGGATATCGCAACCAGCGCAACACGGGCAGCTACCACTACAAAGGTTCCGCCAGCGACATCCGCATTGCCGGCGTCAAACCTATGACGATTCGCAACTACGCCGACAGCCTGGATACGGGCGGTATGGGCATCGGGATTTATCCGAAAAGCGGCTTCGTCCATGTGGATGTGCGCATCCCGCCGTCGTATCGGTGGACGGATTACTCGCGGTCGAACCCCGATTCGCCTGATAAACGTCCGCCTCGCGGATTCAAACGCAGCCGCAAACCTGTGTCGTAGGCCGGGCCGGATAGTCGGCGTTTCAGCGCACCCGATCGGCAAGCTCGGCAAAAAAACGCTGCCAGGGCAAGACCGCGACGCCATCGACCTCGAAAGGCTCGGGGACGCGGGCCACGATGACCCGGGGTACGTCGGGATGGGCCTTGGCGAACGAACGGAGGCCGCTGAGGTCGGCGCCCGTGATTATGGCGCGGTTCTTAATCTCGACGGCGAGACGCAATTCACCGTGCCGTTCAAATAGGAGATCCACCTCGGCCCCATGGTGGGTGCGCCAATAAAAAACGCGGGTTTCAGGCAAACCGTAGTCGACCATCCGCATACATTCGGTGACCACCCACTGTTCGAAAAGACGACCGGATCGTTGAGGATCGGGGATTTGAAACAAACGGCGGTTTAGCGCATTGGTGACGCCGGTATCAAACAAGTAGAAACGGGGATGACCAATCATTCGGGCCCGGGGACTTCGGCGCCACGGTTCAAGGCGAAATCCGATCAGGGTGCCTTCTAAAATTTGGAAATATTCACGCACCGTCCGTGCGGCGACCCCCGCGTCCCTGGCGACTGCGGCTGCGTTCAGGATGTCACCCGATTGAGAGGCGGCGACTTCCAAAAACCGAGCAAATCCCCCCAACGATCTGACGATACCTTCGGCTTGAATTTCCTCGCGCAGGTACGTTTCTGCGTAAGCGGACAGCATGTCACGCGCGGTATCTTCGTCGCCAACGACAGCGGCCGGTAAGGTGCCAAGTCTTAAGGCACGGTCAAGATTCGGTCGGCAGGAGCGACCGGACAAGCGTGCTCTTCCCGGTTTGTCGGGGACCAAGGATAACGGTCGACCCCCGTTTCGGCAGGGCCACGAGCCTTGAAAACCCCATGCTGCCGAGTGTACGCCGTTTCGGCGGCACATGTGCCACGTCGCTTTTCCGCAGGGCGGCGATGACGTATCGCGCAGCGGCGCTTTCTTGACCCGATGATCTTCGTCCCCTAGGGTCGGGCGCAGGGGCCGCTGCTTCGCATGGTGCGGGCTGGCCCTGTTGAACCCTATGGCGCAGAAGCAGCTCGACCTTATCGACGATGACGCGGAAACCCCTGCGGGCGCCAAGCCCAAGGGAGGCGGCAAACGTGGCGGCAAGGGGGCCGCGGGGGGCGGCGGGGGTGGGGGCGGCGGCCCGGCCCCGATTCTTGACGCCGATCTTTCGCAGGAAGCCCAACGACGGTATCTGAATTATGCCGTCAGCGTCATCACGTCGCGGGCCCTGCCCGATGTGCGCGACGGCTTGAAACCCGTGCAGCGCCGCATCCTGTATGCGATGTACCACAACCTGCACCTGTACCCCGATGGTCGGTTCCGCAAATGTGCCGCCATCGTTGGCGAGGTGTTGGGGAAATATCACCCCCACGGGGATTCGGCGGCGTATGAGGCGCTGGTGCGTATGGCGCAGGATTTTTCGCTGCGGTACCCGTTGATTGACGGACACGGCAATTTCGGGTCGCTAGATGGGGATGCGGCGGCGGCCATGCGGTACACCGAGGCGCGTCTGCGGGGCGTCAGTATGGAATTGCTGGAGGAACTGGGCGACGGGACGGTGGACTACCGGGGCAACTATGACGGGTCGGTTGAAGAACCGATGGTGTTGCCATCGAAAGTGCCGCAACTGCTGGCGAATGGTTCGACGGGGATCGCGGTCGGCATGGCGACCAACATTCCACCGCATAACCTGGCCGAACTGTGTGATGCGGCGGTTGCCCTGATTGATAACCGTGATCTGGAGGTCAAGGACCTTCTAAAACACATTAAAGGTCCTGATTTTCCCACCGGCGGGCAAATCACGAACAGCAAAAAAGAACTGCGCGAGATGTACGAAATCGGGCAGGGATCGGTGCGGGTGCGTGGGGAATGGGAGCTTGAGGAAAACAAAAAAGGCGTGAGTTTTGTCATCATCACGTCGATTCCGTATCACGTGACCAAATCGACCATGGTCGAAAAAATAGCTGAAGTGATTCTGGATAAGAAGCTGCCGTTGCTGTTGGACGTTCGGGACGAATCGACGGCGGTGGTGCGGGTGGTGTTGGAATTGAAACCCGGGGCGGATCCCAATTTGGTGATGGCGTATTTGTTCAAACACACGCCGATGGAGCTGTCGTTTCACGTCAACATGACCTGCCTTGTGCCCACGCAGAACCCCGAGGTTTGCGGGCCGATGCGCCTGAACCTAAAGGCGATGTTGCAGGAATTCCTGGATTTTCGTGAAATCGTCACGCGGCGCCGGTTCGAACATGAACTGGCCCAGTTAAAAAAACGCATTCACCTGCTGGAAGCCTTTCGCACGGTGTTCGACGTGCTGGACGAGACGATTCGGATCATTCGCAAATCCGATGGCAAGTCGGACGCCGCCGAAAAGATCATGAAACGGTTCGGCCTCGACGCCGATCAGGTCGAAGCCATCTTAGAACTGAAGCTGTACAAGCTGGCGCGCCTAGAGATCAACGTCATCATCGAAGAGCTGCGGGCCAAAGAAGCGCGAGCGGGCGAGGTGGAAAACATCCTCAAAGACAAGCGCCGGTTGTGGAAGGTGATTCGCAGCGAAATCGACGGCATCGGCCAGAAATTCGGTGACAAACGCCGGACGAAAATTGGCGGCGCGGGCGGTGAAGATTTGGAATTTGTGGCCGAGGACTTCATCGTTGATGAAGAAGTTACGGTCATTTTGTCGCGCGATGGGTGGATGAAACGTGTGCGCGAGGTCAAAGATCTGTCGACCACGCGGCTGCGCGAAGGTGATGCGATTCTGGCGGTTGTGCGTGGATCAACGAAAGAACCATTGTGCATTTATTCGAATCTAGGTAGCGCCTACGTCATTCGGATTCACGATGTGCCCGCATCGACTGGTTATGGAGAACCGGTACAAAAACTGTTCAATTTCCGGGACGGCGAACGGATCGTGGGCGCCATGGCGGCGTCAGAACGTTCGACCGGCAAAGGCACGTTGATTCTGGCGTTGTCACGTCAGGGGTTTGGTGTGCGTTTCAGTCTGGACCCGCATCGGGAACTGTCGACGCGCGCGGGGCGGCGGTTTGCCAAGGTGGTGGACGGTGACGAAATTGTGGGCGCCATGCCGGTTGGGAAAAAAGAACTGCTGGCGGTGGTGACGATCCGCGGGCGGTCTTTGATCTGCGCCGCAGACGAGGTCCCAGAACTGGCAGGGCCGGGGCGTGGGGTCACGGTCATCAAGGTTGACGAAGGGGACGACGTCCTTGGGTTTGGTGTTGGCAAGGATGACGAGATCGTTCTGGCCGAAACCGAAAACGGCAAACGGATTGCGGTCGGCCCCGGCCACGACGAAGTGACAAGCCGGGGTGGCAAGGGGCGGCAGATCGCGAAAAAGACGACGATTGTCCGGCTTCTGTCGCCCGATGCGGCCGCGAATCCCAAACTGTTGAACTAGAAGATCAGGCGAACGTCCATGTCCACTCCGACTTACACATCCGATGATATTCAGGTCCTCGAGGGGCTCGAACCCGTGCGGCGGCGTCCGGGTATGTATATCGGGGGCACCGATATCAAGGGGTATCACCATCTGGTGTGGGAGGTCGTCGACAATTCCGTTGACGAGGTGATCAACGGATATGCCAGCCACATCGAGGTGGTTCTGCATAAGGATCACAAATCCATGACCGTGGTTGATAACGGTCGGGGCATTCCCATAGACATTAAGAAACCCTACGGAAAATCGGCGCTGGAATTGGTATTGACGACGCTGCACGCAGGCGGGAAATTCGGATCGTCGCAATATAAATATTCTGGTGGGTTGCATGGGGTTGGATCGTCTGTGGTCAATGCGTTGTCGTCGGAGCTGGTGGCGACGATCAAACGAGACGGGTTTTCGTGGGAACAGACCTATGCCAAGGGCCGGGTCACGTCGAAGTTAGAGAAAAAGGCGCCGGCCCGGGGCACCGGCACGACCATCTATTTCCGTCCCGATCCTGAAATTTTCGGCCCGCAGGAATTCAACCCCGAAACCATTCGGTTTCGCTTGGATTCAAAGACGTTTCTGCACCGGGGCCTGAAGATCACGTTCAAGGACGAACAGGCGGGCACGTCCGAAGTGCTGCAACACGAAGGTGGCATCGCAGACTATCTGACCAAGGTGGTCACGGATCGGGGCAAGGCGCCTACGGTTCCGGTCGTGTTCTATCTGCAAAGGGATGAACCCATTCGGGTCGAGGTGGCGATGCAGTGGACGGATGCGACGGATGAAACCATCCGGTCGTACGTCAATGGCATTCCCACCACGTCGGGCGGCACGCATGAACTGGGGTTGCGGGCGGCGCTCATCAAGGCCGTGCGCAGTTTCATGGAAGCGGCGAAATTGGAACCCAAAGGTGTTTCGGTTACAGCCGAAGACATCCGCGAAGGCATTGTCGTCGTCCTGTCGATCTATATTCAGGAACCGCAGTTTCAAGGACAGACTAAAGAACGTCTGGGCAGCCCTGAGGCGCAGGGCTTGGTCGACAATGCGATTCGGCCCGCACTAGAAACCTGGTTGTTAGAAAATCGCAGTTCTAGTGCTGCCATTGTTGATCGCATCGCCCTGGCCGCCAAGGCGCGTGAGGCGTCTCGGGCGGCGTCGGCGGCGGTGTCGCGGAAGACCGCACTTTCCCACCGGTTGACCCTGCCGGGGAAACTGGCGGACTGTTCGTCAACCGACCCCGCAAAAAGCGAACTGTTTATCGTCGAAGGTGATTCGGCAGGTGGTTCTGCGAAACAGGGACGCGAACGCAAGTACCAGGCGATTTTACCGCTGCGTGGGAAGGTATTGAACGCTGAACAGGCCTCGATTCAGAAGGTCTTGTCCAACAAGGAACTACAGGACGTGGTTTCAGCCCTGGGTTGTGGTGTCGGGACAGAAATCAATCCCGAACGTTTGCGGTATCACAAGATCATCTTGTTGATGGACGCGGATTCCGACGGCCATCACATTTCGACGCTGCTGTTGACGTTTATTTATCGGCACCTGCGGCCGTTGATTGAACAGGGGTATGTGTACATCGCGCAGCCGCCGTTATTCCGAATTGACCATGGCAAGGAAACCCATTGGGCGCTGGATGAACAGGACAGAGAGCGCATCATCGCGTCGTTGCCGAAAAACGCACGCCCCGAAATCATGCGTTTCAAAGGGTTGGGCGAAATGCAGCCCGAGGAGTTGAAACGAACGACCTTAGATGTGGATTCGCGCCGGCTGTTGCGTGTGACTATTGCTGATGGGGAAAACACCGACCGGGTGTTGGCCGAACTGATGGGCAAAGATGTCGAGGCACGGTTCCGGTTTATTATGGAACGGGCCGCGCAGGCGGATCTGGACCTATAGGGGCTGTCTGCGGGGAGGATTGGGGTACCCTAGGAAGTGAGGGAACAATTTTGGATTCAAGACGCAAGCGACCTGAACCGCGGTACATTGCCGTGGAAGGACCCATTGGCGCCGGTAAATCCAGCCTGGCTAAATTGTTGGCCGAAGATGTGGGCGCGCGCCTGGTAGAAGAAAACCCGGGAGAAAACCCGTTCTTGGGGGCGTTTTACAAGGATCCAGAACGTCACGCGCTGTCGGTGCAGTTGTTTTTTTTGCTACAAAGGTATCAACAACAGGGCCTGCTGGTGCAGGGCGATCTGTTCGCACAGGGGGGGGTGGTATCCGACTATTTTTTCGCGAAGGACAGGCTGTTTGCCGCGTTGAATCTGTCGCCCGAAGAACTGTCAATCTACGATCGCGTCTACCAGGCTCTGCAGCCACGGGTGGCGACCCCCGATCTGGTCGTCTATCTTCAGGCGCGGCAGGATGTGCTGATCGAACGCATCGAAAAACGCGGACGGGTCGAAGAAAAACCAATTCGGCCAGAATATGTGGCCGAGGTCGCCAATCGCTATTCACAGTTTTTCTTCAACTACCACGAGGGACCTTTGTTGATAGTCAACGCGTCCGACATTGATTTTGTGGGAAACGCGGAAGATCGTCAGGCGCTTTTAAAGGTTATCCACAAGACAAAAACTGGCGTGAACCACTGGTCGCGCACTTAGGAAAACATGTCTATCGCTAAAATGACGACCACTGCTATTAAGGCAAAAAAGGCGCTGGGAGAAAAACTGGTTGTGATGACCGCCTATGATGTGGCCTTTGCACGTCTGTGTGATGGGGCGGGCATCGACATCATTTTGGTGGGTGATTCTTTGGGCATGGTGGTACAGGGACACAGCAGCACCATTGCGGTCACGCTAGATGACATGATTTATCATGCGCGTGCGGTTGTTCGGGGCACCACCCGGGCCCATGTGGTGGTTGATCTGCCGTTCATGACCTATCAGGTATCAATTGAAGATGGCGTGCGGGCGGCAGGACGCCTGATGAAAGAAGGCGGGGCGGAATCGGTGAAATTAGAAGGCGGCGTGCAGATGGCGCCTTTGGTTGCCCGGCTGGTTTCTATTGGCATTCCCGTGATGGGCCATATCGGCCTGCAGCCCCAGTCGGTACATCAACTGGGCGGATTCAAAATTCAGGGCCGTGACGAGGCGGCGCGCTTGCAAATTCTTAGCGATGCGAAGGCCCTGACCCAGGCAGGGGCCTATTCATTGATTTTAGAAGCGATTCCGGCCTCGTTGGCTGTGGCCGTGACGGCAAGCGTGCCTATTCCTACGATCGGTATTGGGGCCGGGCCCGGTTGTGATGGACAGGTGTTGGTGATGCACGATCTGTTGGGACTTGACCCCGAATGGCAGCCGCGATTTGTACGTCGATATGCAGATTTGGGCCGTGAGGCGGCCCATGCGTTTGCGCAATATGCAGACGATGTGCGTGCGGGAAAATTCCCCTCCGACACCGAGTCCTACGAATGACGGAAGCCCCGCAGGTCGTCACTGATTTGCAAACGATGTCTGCGTGGGCTGATGACATGCGATCTCGGGGGCAGCGCATTGGTTTTGTTCCGACTATGGGCCATTTGCATGAAGGGCATTTGGCGTTGATAGACGAGGCCCGGCGGCACACAGACAAGGTTGTTGTTTCCATTTTCGTCAACCCGACCCAGTTTGGGCCCAATGAAGATCTGGCGCGATATCCCCGTGATCTGCCGGGCGATCTGCGTAACATTGGTGCCCGACACGCAGACATCGCGTTCGTACCAGATCCGGCGGATATCTACCCGAAGGGTTATCAAACCTATGTCGATGTACGTGGGGTTTCGCAGGGGTTGTGTGGTGACCGACGTCCGGGCCATTTTGTGGGCGTGGCGACTGTGGTTTTGAAACTTTTCAACATCGTGCGCCCGCACGTCGCTGTGTTTGGGGAGAAGGACTACCAACAACTGGCTGTCATTCGCGCGATGGTGGCGGACTTGAACGTGCCTGTGCAGATTTTGTCGCTGCCCACGGTGCGCGACACTGATGGTTTGGCCCTGTCGTCACGCAACGTCTATTTGCAGCCGGATCAGCGGACGCGGGCGGTGGCCCTGTCGAAATCCATTTCCGACGTACTTGCCCGGGTGGCGCGGGGCGAGCGCCGGGTGGAACCCCTTGTGGCGGCGGCTGTCCAGATCCTGACAGCGTCTGTTGATCGAATTGACTATGTCGAGATCCGCGACGCTACGACCCTGTTGCCTTTGGTGGTCCTCGACCGACCCGCGATCTTGGTGGTGGCCGCCTTCTTGGGGACCACCCGCCTTATCGACAATGGCCGCCTAGACCCCGGCTAGACCTTCCCTTGTCGTGAAAACGTTACCGGCTGTTTTTCACAGAAATGACAGCACGGGTGTTGTCGGCACTGGCCTTCGCGGACTACCCTTTGGGCATGATCAAACCAAACGTGGTCCTGTCCGGTCGATCTTCACGGCGTAATTTTCTGACGGGTGCTGGGGCGGTTGCCGTGGCGCCGTTCTTCACGGGGAAGGTGTTAGGGGCCAACGATCGGGTGACAGTGGGCATCGTTGGCATTCGCGGGCAGGGAAGGTCACATATCGGTGGATTCGCAAAAATTCCCGGGGTTAAGATCAAGACCCTTTGTGATATCGACGAGAACATCTATGCCGATCGTATCAAGATGGTTCAGGATCGGGCCCAATATGCGCCCGGCACCGCGTTTGATATGCGCCGGGTGTTTGATGACAAGGACATCGACGCTGTCAGTTTTGCTACGCCGAACTTCTGGCACGCCCTGGGGACCATTTGGGCCTGCCAGGCTGGCAAACATGTGTACGTTGAAAAACCCGCCAGCCACGGTGTCTGGGAAGGCCGCCAGATGGTGAATGCGGCTCGCAAATACAAGACCCTGGTGCAGGTTGGGTTTCAGAATCGTTCGAGGCCCAACACGCGGGCGGGGATTGAATTTCTTCGCAGCGGGAAGCTGGGCACAATCTATAAGGCGCGTGGTTTGTGTTTCAAACCCCGCCAGAACATTGGAACCTATCCCGATGGTCCCATGGCCGAAGGCAGCAAGTGCCCGCCGATGGTGGGTCATCCTGATGCGTACACCAAATCGTATCTGGATAAGGTCCACTATGATCTGTGGCAGGGACCCACGGCGGCACGGCCCTTCAATCCCAACCGTTTCCATTACAACTGGCACTGGCAGTTTGAATACGGCGGAGGCGACACCGGTAACCAAGGGCCTCACCAGTTTGACGTGGGCCGTTGGGGTCTGAACAAACACGAATATCCCATCAAGGTGAAGTCATCCGGAGGCTTGTTTGGGTGGAGTAACACCCAACAGGACACGCCCAATGAACAGACATCGGTGCTGGAATACGCGGATGGCACGATCTTCGAGTTCGCCACCCGCGGGTTGCCCACCAACAGCGAAGGCGGCGTGAAGATTGGCAACATTTTCTACGGCAGCGAAGGCCGCATGGAAATCGACGCCGAGGGCAACTGGAAGACGTTCATGGGCCCCAAGGACGAGTTGGGACCCGATTCCAAGAGCATCAAGCTAGACGAAAAGGCCGACGCCCTAAACACCATCGGGACCGGCATGAGCGGACATTTCGGATCTTTCATTGCCGCTGTGAAGGCCGGCAAACAGGAACTGCTGACCTGCGACATCGAGGAAGGCCATCGATCCTCTTCGCTGGCGCTGATCTCCAACATCGCCTACCGGATGAAGCGCGAACTGAAATTCGACGGCAAGAAGGAACAGTTCGTGGGCGATGCGGAGGCCAATAAATTGCTGCGACGAGCCGATCGCAAGGGCTTTCAGGTCCCAAACCTCGGTGGTGTTGGAGCGTAGGGCCCCGCTTGGCTAGGCATGCACATGCATGTCAGTCTTATGGAATGAGAACGACAGTAGAAATTACTGATGCACAGCGCGAAAAACTACTCGCCCTGGCGGCCCGACGGGGCCAAAAGGGGTTCTCAACGCTGATCCAAGACGCCTTGGATCTGTACTTGGCCAACCAGGATCGGCGGTCGGCTCAGGTTCAGGCTGCGGTCGCACTTTCGGGATCCTTTTCTGACGAAGCGGCTGACGCACTAGAGCAGTCAGTCGTTAAGCTGCGGAGCGCCTGGCGATGATCCTCGCCGACTCTGACGTGCTGATTGACTTCTTGCGGGGGGCGGGAGCCGATGCGCGGTCGAATTGAAGTGGAACTGGGTATGGGGCGCCTGGCGACCACGTCCATCAACGCGTTCGAACTTGCAAGTGGGGCACGCGACAGCCTGGACCAGGGCAAAGTGGCAGTGCTTTTGGGTGCCATTGACATCCTCGGGTTCGACTTGGCCGCAGCCGATTGCGCTGCCAAAGCGCGCCGCGATTTGGAACGACAAGGCCGTGGGATCGGTATGGCCGACTATTTGATAGCGGGCGTCTGCCTTTCGCAAAATGCGATGCTCATCACCAGAAACATCGACCACTTCTCCCGAATCGACGGCCTAAGGATTAGCGGGATGCAGTGATTGCCCGCGTCTCGCGGAATGGTACTCGCGCCTGAACCGCATTGCTCAGTGGGGTTCCCCGTGCTAAGTCTTATCGCGTTATCATACCATGAGCGGCGAACGAGGACAGGGCGAAGGTGGGGGATTTACTAGGGCGACGGCTCCTGTGGA
>JAYUUT010000162.1:0-52528 GCA_043754455.1 Myxococcales bacterium | reverse complement strand
AATATTCCCCACTGCTGCCTCCCGTAGGAGTCTGGACCGTGTCGCAGTTCCAGTGTGGCTGGTCATCCTCTCAGACCAGCTACCCGTCTAAGCCTTGGTAGGCCATTACCCTACCAACTAGCTGATGGGCCGCGAGCTCATCTACCGGCGACAGCTTTCAAGAAGAGGCCGTCTTTCCCGACAAGAACCGTGGTTCTCGCCGACGTACGCGGTATTAGCCCTCCTTTCGGAAGGTTGTCCCCCGCCGGTAGGTAAATTACCCACGTGTTACGCACCCGTCCGCCACTTTACTATAGGAGTTGCCCCCTAATTCTCGTGCGACTTGCATGTGTTAGGCCCGCCGCTAACGTTCGCTCTGAGCCAGGATCAAACTCTCCAGTTAAACTTTTCACGACGCTTACGCGGCGTGTATTTTCAACGTAGAGTCGAATTGCTCTTTGAAGCTTTCCAACTGCATTGCTCGAATATAAACTCAAAGGTTTCAGACTTACGATTCGTCTTCGAGAAGAACGAACCGTTCGTTTCTCAGCTTGCTATTCAACTTTCAGAGACCCACCCGCCGTCCGACTTTCGTCACCGAAGTCGTTTCGTCGAGGGGTGGCTAAGATACTCGCGGTTTGGAAAACGTCAACCCGAAGTTCGAAGAAAGTTCATTTTTTTCGTTGAGGGAACGGCGACCTTTCTTGGGCGACGTTTGACGCGCTTACCTGAGCATCGGCACGACCTCCTTGGCGTGATACGTTATGATGATATCCGCCCCCGCTCGGCGCATGCTGATGAGGGTCTCGATCATTGCCTGCTCGTAGTTGATCCATCCCTTGTCGGCCGCCGCCTTTAACATCGCGTATTCGCCGGACACGTTGTACGCCGCGATGGGGGCGTCAAACTCACGACGGATTTCGGCGATGACGTCCAAATATGCCAGGGCTGGCTTGACCATAACGATGTCCGCCCCTTCTTCGATATCGAGGGATACCTCCCTCACCGCCTCGCGAATGTTGGCAGGATCCATCTGGTAGCCACGGCGATCGCCCTGGGCGGGCGTCGAATCGACTGCGGTGCGAAAAGGTCCGTAGAATGCAGAGGCGTATTTGGCGGCGTAAGATAACAAGGCCACCTGGTCGAAATCCGCTTCGTCAAGGGATTCGCGAAGGAAGCCAATTACGCCGTCCATCATCCCGGATGGGGCGACGAGGTCGGCGCCCGCCTGGGCGTAGGAAATGGCCGCGCGACCAAGGTTTTCTAGGGTCGCGTCGTTGTCGACGTCTCCCCGGATCTTGTCCAACACAACGCCGCAGTGTCCGTGAGATGTGTATTCGCAGAAGCAGGTATCCACGGCAAGGCTGAGATCAGGGACGTTCTTCTTGATGACTTTAAGAGCGCGCTGAACGACGCCATCGGGATGCCAAGCCTCGCTGCCCACGGGGTCTTTGGTCTCGGGAAGGCCGAAAAGAATCACTCCGGGAATGCCGAGTTTAGCGATCGATTCGGCCTCGTTGGCTAGCTGGTCGACGGAAAAGTGATACTGCCCGGGCATTGACGGGATCTCCCGCTTGATGCCCTGGCCGGGGACAACGAACAGCGGGTAAATGAGATTGTCTGGTAACAGGGTGGTTTCCCGCACCATTCGGCGCAGGGCGTTGGTGCGGCGCAGACGGCGGGGGCGGCTATCCGGGAATGACATCAAATGACTCCTAGGTCGGTTTTCGATAACGGGATTTCGAGGCATTGGAGGGCTGCGACGATGCCGCGCGCATCGGGCGTAGGGGCAACCGTAGCGTCCAGCCCAAGCTGTCTGGCCGTCGCTGCGGTGGTGGACCCTATGGCAACGAAGGGGCGCCCAAGGAGGGGCTCGGTGCCATGAGCCGCGACAAAAGCGTGGAGGGCTGAGGAACTGGCAAAGGTACCCACGTCGTAGTCGGGCAAGGGGGGCGCAGGCAAAAGGGGTTGCGTGTCGCAGACAGCGACCACGTCAACGAGGCAGCCGCGTGAAGTCAAATAACGAGGAAGATCATCCCGGCCAACGGCGGCACGTGGGAAAAGGACCCTGGTGCCCACGGCAAGGGCATCGAACGCTGCCATGAGGCCTTCCTGTCGGGGGTCGTCTGGAATTTTGGCGACGGGCAGGCCCAGGTCCTGGAGAAATCGGGCGGTCGACGGTCCGACAGCCGCTATGGCCGGGCGAGACCGAAGGGTTTCAAGGTCGGAAGGGAGCGAACGTTCCAGGCTGAACCGGACCGCGTTGACGCTGGTGAAGATCAACCAATCGTAGGTCGGCAGAAGAGCCCAGGCGGCCTCAAACGGGGCCCACGAGGCGGGCGGTCCTATGTGAATCAGCGGGTGGTAGATGGGGGTGTAACCTGCGGCGACCAAGGTGGGTTCCCATTGGCGGGCTTGATGAGCTGCCCGGGTCACCAGAATCCTCCGTCCGCCGAGGGGGGGGGCAGTCATCGCGCAGAATGATAGCGTGTCTAAGGGATCCGAGGGGAAAACGGATGCAGCTCTGTTTACAATGAGCCACAGCGAAACTGAGGGGTGGCTTCCGATGTTGGCTCAGTTGGCCACGGTCGAAGACCTTTCCCTGGGTGACGGCAGGCTCTACGACGAACCGAACTTCCACATGGGGTTGATGACCCGAACAGTTTTTCCCAGCATCGAGCCCCTGGCAAGATGCCCGCGGGCATTCGGACACGGCAGATCGATGGTCCTGACGTACCAACACGAATCGTTGGCGCTGTCGACGGTACGTATATGGTGCAGCTGGCGACGATTTCCCGAGATCCGTGGCTTATACGGGCAGCCGATATCGACTCGCCAACCCAAGTTGCTTTCGATCTTGCTCCGATCCCAGGGGTGCCGTCGAGCAGGAGGGGAACGTCGCCCGGTGGATTCGAGAACCATCCGAACTCTGCCCGGTCGACTGGCACGAATCGGTGACCTGTGGGCGGGTGTACGAGGAGCACGGCGAGCGGATCTGCGGGTCGTTATCGATACATTGCTGAAGCGGCGTCGGCGGATTCCTGGTGGCACCGCTCGACGAACGTGTACTATGGACAAACGGGCACTGCCCGCACACAGGATGCCCAACAAGCACTTCGTCCTCGACACCAACGTTCTTATCCACGATCCACGCGCGATCCTGAACTTCGAAGCCAACGAGGTGGTAATACCCATCTTCGTCCTCGAAGAGGTGGATCAATTTAAGAAGGAATCGTCAGAGCGCGGACGCAGCGCGCGTGAGATTGCCCGCATGTTAGATGCCCTTAGGGCCGATGGAGCACGGCTTTCGGACGGGGCTCCGTTGCCAACGGGCGGGACGTTGCGAGTTGCGACGACCGGGCAGGCGGCGACGGTGCCGACCACCCTGCGCGAAAACCAGATCGCGGATCACTTGATCTTGGGCGTCGCATTAGAGGTGCGGGACTCGAACTTGAGTGACCAGACGATTTTCGTCACCAAAGATGTCAATCTACGGATTCGTGCGGACGCCCTAGGTCTGAACGCAATGGACTACGAGGCGGGTCGGGTCGATATTGACGAACTTTATTCCGGCATCCTTGATCTGCAGGTGAAGGGTGATTTGGTGGACGCATTTTATGCGAACGGCGCCCTTGAACTGCCTGGGGTGACGGTGGTGCCGAACCAGTATGTGATCCTCAGAGACGAGAAGAGCCCCTCGCATTCGGCGTTGGGCCGGTTTGATCAAGCCACCGGCCGGGTTGTTCCTTTACGGAAGCTTCGGGACGGCGTATGGGGGATTCGACCGCGAAACAAAGAACAGCATTGTGCGCTGGATTTGTTGTTGGCGGATGACATCAAGCTGGTCACGTTGGTGGGCAAGGCGGGCACGGGAAAGACCATGCTGGCCCTTGCGGCGGGAATGCAGCGTGTGGTGGAGGAACGAACTTTTTCGCGTTTGCTGGTATCCCGACCGATTTTCCCCCTAGGGCGTGACGTCGGTTTCCTGCCGGGTGACCTCGAACAGAAACTGAATCCTTGGATGCAGCCGATCTACGACAACATCGAATTCTTGATGGGCTTGTCCAAGCAAGATGCAAAGAGCGGTCGCAGCTATCGCGAGCTTATCGAGCTTGGATTTATTGAGATTGAACCGTTGACCTACATACGCGGCCGATCGATCCCGAATCAATTTATTATTGTGGACGAGGCTCAGAATCTAACGCCTCATGAGGTGAAGACGATTATCACCCGCGCGGGGGACGGCACGAAGATCGTGCTAACGGGCGATCCCTACCAGATCGACAATCCCTACGTGGATGCGACATCGAATGGGCTGACGACGATCGTCCAGAAGTTTAAGGGCCAGGGCATTGCCGGGCACGTCTCGCTAACCAAGGGGGAACGCTCTCCATTGGCTGAATTGGCCTCGAACGTTCTTTAACGATTTTAAAGGTCCGACCTGTCAGCGACGCTGGCAGGTCGGACAGAAGAAGGTCGACCGGGCATTCTGGACAATGCGGCGGATGGCAGTGCCGCATACATCGCAGGGTTCGGATTCCTTGCCATAAACCGCGAGGACGTGCTGGTTGAAGCCTTGCCCGCCCTCACCATCTACATAGTCCCGCAGGGTCGTACCGCGGTTTGCGATCGCCTTGACCAGAACTTGGGTGACGGCTTGTACTAAAGGAACAGCCCGCAACTGACATCGACGGGCAGACGCACGCGGATCGATCCGCGCATGAAAAAGGGCCTCGCACACATAGATATTGCCGAGGCCGGACACCCGTCGTTGGTCGAGGAGGAAGGCCTTGATGGGCGCTTGGGATGTTGCGAGCGCTTGTGAGAACAACTCCCTGTCTAGGCCAACGACTGGATCAGGGCCCAGACCCCGCAGCTCTACCAGCGCGCCTTCATCGCTGGCAATGCCGACCCAGCCAAATCGACGCGGATCGATGAAGCGAAGGTCGACGCCCCCCGAAAGCCGCCAGACAACATGTGTGTGAGGGACTTTGTCCTCGCCGGAAGGCTGGACCCGCAGCCGCCCAGACATCCCAAGATGGACAAGGACCACTGCGGTTGAAGATCCGCCGGTGCGAGGTCCTAGGAAGAGGAGAACATACTTCGCGCGGCGTTCAACGCGCTGAACAATCTGGCCAACACCCGAGGCCCGAAGTTGTGCGAGGGGGACGGGACGACCCAGACGCAAGCCGAAACCACTCCAGGTTATATTTTCGATCCGCCGGCTGATCAGATGGGGGCGGAGCGTTCGAACGACGGTTTCGACTTCGGGAAGTTCAGGCATGGCCTATTCGGCGCAGGGTGGCAGTGTGCCAGACCAGCCATCGCGTCGTTCGAACAGTTGGTCGGCAAGTCGCCCGAATTCAGGCACGGACAGTTCTTCGGCGCGCCGGGTTCCCAGGATCCCGGCAGCGGCGAGAGCCGCAGGCGCCACGTCATCCCCGAATGCCGTCCCTAGCGCTCGGCGCAACATTTTTCGCCTGGTAGAAAATGCAGCCGCCACTGTCATGGCAAAAACTTGTGGGTCGCGGACTGGGGCCAAGGGCGTGGCGCGCAGGTCAAGACGAAAGACCGTGGAGGTGACATTGGGCGGCGGGACAAAGGCACCAGATCCAACGTGGAAAAGAATCCGAACGTTGGCTGCTTGCTGAACCATGACTGACAGCCGCCCATAGGTCTTACTGCCGGGCCCCGCTGCCATCCTTTCAGCAAATTCTCGCTGCACCATGAACACCGCCCGCGACACCACCTGCCCCCCATCAGCGGCGTCGATCACACGAAATAGCAAGGGTGACGTTATCTGGTAGGGCAGGTTCCCAATGACCACGAGCGGGCGACCTGCTTCGCGTGCCTTGGCCAAAAAGTCTACCTCCAGCGCATCCCCCGGCTCGACCAACAGGGTTCCATAACGGGGGACCAGTTCGGCACGCAGAACCCTGACTAGATCGGGATCGCGCTCGACAGCGAAGACACGTTTGGCGGATCTTGCGAGATGTACCGTCAGGGCTCCCAGGCCGGCACCGATCTCGACAACGACGTCATCCGGTTGCAAGTCGGCGGCCTTCGCGATGCGAACTTGCGTGTTCGGATCGGTGAGAAAATTTTGACCCCAGGCCTTCTTGGGTGAAAGACAATATTTCGACAGCAACGTCCGCGCTGACGCTGTGAGCGGGCTTGAAGAGGCATCGTCACTCATTGAATCGGAAGTCCCGGATCAACGTTCAGGTCCAACCCAGCGGATTGACCGCGAGCGAGTGAAACCGCCCCCGCTGCAGCTATCATAGCGGCATTGTCAGTGCAGAGGCGCGCCGGGGGCACGTAGAGAGTGAACCCATCTTCGGAAGCGGCACGCCGAAGTGCGGTACGGAGGCCGCCGTTCGAGGCTACCCCTCCACAGATTTGCAGGTGGGCGACACCTTCTTGTCGCAGGGCCGCTCGTGATTTGCGGACAAGGACGTCCACAACCGCCGCCTGAAAGCTCGCGCAGAAATTTGCTAGCGTGTCTCCGACGGGACGGGGCCCAGCCCCAAGGCATGTCGCAACCGCGGTTTTCAAGCCTGAAAAGGAAAAATTTAGATCATCTCGTCGCGGAAGCGGGCGAGGAAAGGCAAAGGCGGTAGCGTCTCCCTTTGCAGCGAGACGATCGATCTGAACCCCTCCTGGGTAGCCCAGTCCCAAAAGTTTTGCGACCTTGTCGAAGGCCTCTCCTGCCGCGTCGTCGCGGGTCGAACCAAGGATCTTGACCTGGCTAGGAGCATCCAGACGGGCCAACAGCGTATTTCCTCCCGAGATTAGAAGTGCCAGATGCGGAAATGGCGGTGGGCATTCTGCCTCACTGCCCTCCAAAAACACGGCGCTTAAATGACCTACGAGGTGATTCACGCCAACCACAGGGATCTTTAGGGCGTAGGCAAGGGACTTGGCGGTCTCGACCCCGACAAGCAGAGGCCCCACGAGCCCGGGACCGCAGGTTACGGCGATTCCATCAAGATCGGCAAGATCGACACCGGCCTGCAAGAGGGCGTCCCGGACTACAGGAATAACCGTTGCTAGGTGCTGACGGGATGCCACCTCGGGGACGACCCCTCCGAATTCGGCGTGCACAACCATTTGGGTGGCAACGATATCGCTGCGAATGATGCGACCATTTTCGACCACGGACGCAGCCGTTTCGTCGCAGGACGTTTCAAGCCCCAACACCAAGCCGGGCGGACCCTGGCAGCCCGCGCGAGGTCCCAAGGGGCTCACAGTCCTGCGAGGACAGATTTCAGGTCGGCAGCGTATTTCCCAGTTGGCGCGAGTTCCAGATATCGCAAATATGCATTCTTGGCTTCGACCGGACGACCCAACACCTGCTCGGCACTGCCGATAAAAACATAGGCCTCAGGAAAGTTCGGATCGGCCTCGCTAGCCTTTTTAGCCCAGGTAAGCGCCTTCTTGGCATTGCCCTTGTCAAGCTCCGCATTGGCCAACATGGCCATCACGTCTGCAGCGTCCGGCTTGGCCTTGAGGGCTTTGCCACATTCGTCGATAATGCTTTTGTAGACTTGTCCGTCATGAGCCTGGCGACAGGCGACAACGAGGACGGCTGCTTCATCGACTGCCGGGGAGGCCGGTGGCTCGGGCGGGGCAACGACGGCGGGAATAGCGGGCGAGGGAGCAGCTGGAGCAGGCACAGCAACAGCAGGAGCCGCAGGCACCGTCGCCACGGGAACCTCCACGGACGGCGCGGTGGGCGGTGCCGCCACAACCGGGGCAGTCACAGCTGGGGCAGGGACTGGCTCTGCGGGTGGCGCTTTTTCCTCTGCTGCAACTTCTTTCATCGGAGAAGGTGCGTCAGGAGGGGCTGAGCCACCGCGCAGGACAAAAACCAACGCGACGACCAGCGTGGCACCAGCGGCCACGCCGATGGTCATTCGTTTTTTTGCCCGGTGGGCGAGGTATTCCGTGACGAAGGTCGGATCTTCCTTCAGAAAGTCAGTGCCTGACGGAATGGACGTCGAAACGGACACGGCGGGCGACGATCGCGTAGGCATGGGGACGGCGACGGGTAGCGCCGGTTCGTCGTGGGCTGGGTCATCGGTGTGGCCGTGGGAGGTGTCCTGGCCTATCTCCTCGACGGACGCGTGCTGGACCAGCGCCGGGGCAGCGCGCGAGGATCGGGCATCGGAAGCCTCGACTGGGGCCGCCGCGTTCGACGCCGCACTGCCATCTGCATCAAGAGCCTGGGGAATACTCATAAGCCGAGTACCCCGGGATTCGAGCGGCCGACGAGCATCGGCAACTGCCGCCAACAGGGCCTCGTGTTCAGGTCCGACCCCACGCAAGGTGGGCATTCGCGGCGCCACGACAGAGGGTGCTGGACCTTGGGGAATCGCGATTGTCGGGCTTGTGGCACCTGGCAACGCGGACTGACCCCGCGGTTCAGGAATGGGGGTCAGGGCATCTGGGCCCTCGTCCGGAGTCAACAAGTCGATCGGATCCTGAGCGGGCTGTCCCAGCCAGCGATCTAGGGGCGAGGCCTCGATCTCGTCCTGGTCAAGATTATCAGCAAAGGCCCGCCCGGAATCGCGATGGACCTCGTAAACGAGTCGGTCGCCAAGCAGCTTACCAATGACAGTTGCAGCCGCAATCTCTGGAAAATCCGAATCTTCAACGACTTGCCCGAGCGTGCGGCGCCCGTCAAAAAGGCGGAGTATTCCGTTGACCTCGTCAGGAATGTCGGCCAAACGGTCGGCCAGCAGGTGGTAGTCAACCACGAATACCGCATCAAGCGGGGGCAAGGTTTCGACGACCCGGGTCCATTCGTCTACCCGACGCATACCTTCCATCAGAAGGGCTTGCGCCGACAGGTCGATCACATCACGACGACGAATAGGTTTGAATTCGACCTCGAAATTGCCGTCCGCCCAAAAAAACATCCGATATACGGCTTCGCTGCTTTGTAGGCGTCCCACTTCTGCATCGACAATTTTTCCATCACGAAAGTACAAAGCCCCACGTTTTCTGTCGCGGTTTTGTACGTGAATGATTCCCGATTTGCGGTTGACCTCGATGGTTTGGACCAAGTCGACGACACCGATGTCGCTTAGTTTTCCCGCGAATTTTGTCCGCCCATCACCTCGCTTGGATTCCAAGCGTTCGCGTTCGCGCCGCTGTAGCAGCATCTTAACGCGGGTCACGATCTCTTTGATATAGACGGGCTTCGATAGGTAGTCCTCGACACCTAATTCTAGGCCGCGAATCTTGTCTTCCATCGATTTGCGGCTGGAAAGGAAGATGAACGGGATCTTTGCCCATTCCGGTCGTTCCTTTATTCGGCGGCACAGTTGGAAACCATCTAGTTCGGGCAGGTGGGTGTCGGAGATCACAAGATCCGGCGGGCCAGCTTCAAGGACCGCGAGGGCCTCGACACCAGTGGCTGCGGGCGTCACGAGGTACCCGAGCTTTTTCAAGCTCACATCCAGAACCCGGAGGCTCTTTGGATCCCCGTCGACAAGAAGAAGGCGTTGTTTGCTGGAACCTGTCTGCATTGGCGTTTTTCCGACCTCAGGAAGCGGGGATTGTATCGCCACAAGTGCGCATTCGGCAATCACCAGACCCCGGTGAAGAACCGGAACCGGTGTATCCGGTTATACCCGCTCGGCGCACAGTTCGGGGACGTGACGACCGAGAACCTCACAAAGGGGTGCCAATTCGTCTACCGCGGCCATCGCCAAGGCCGCATGGGCAAGGCTGGATGCAATCCAGCGGCGGTAGGTGGACTGTTCACGAACGCGGTCGAGATAGATAAAGCGTCCTGCGTCTTTCAGTTTTCTCTGCACAGTTTGTATGTGAAATAGATTACTAAATATGTTGCGATTTGAAATTCCGGCTTCTTCGGCGAATTGCGTTATCAACTCAGTGGTTTCCGCGCCTGAAAGCACGACATATGAATCCTTGAGCAGAGCCACAAGGTCGTAACAGGGGGGGCCAAGAAGCATGTCTTGGAAATCGATGACGCGCAGTGAACAAGCCCCCTGCACCATTAGGTTCCGGCTTTGAAAGTCCCTATGGACCAGAACCGGCGGCTGTTCGGCCAGATGGTTAGCAATAAAGGAGAAGGCCGCATCGACAATCATGGCTTCTGCAGGATCCAGTCTGATTCCTCTTTCGCGTTCAAGGAACCAATCCCGAAAATGGTCGAGCTCCCAAGAGAGGAGGGGTACGTCGAATCTTCGATGGAAGGCCAAAAAGCCCGGCTTGCTTCGAATCGCCTCGGCGCCAATTCGTTGAAGATCGGCGATGAGGGACACGGCCTGTCGGTAAAGGGCCCGACGGCCCTCAGCACTGGCTCTTCCCTGAGCGATGTCGAGGGTCACATCACCCAGATCTTCGAGCCCAATGAACCCACGGTCGAGTTGCACGCAGGAGATTTGGGGAACGGGATACGCAGCCTCCGAAAGGAAACGCTGGACAGGAAGAAACGTCGGTTCTAGTTGAGGCCCCAACGACGAAGGGGCGGTAACCCCCCGAGTGGTCGGGAGGCCAGGGATTGCCGAGGAGGGTGCGGGCAGTTCCATCACCACCGTGCTGGAGGGAATGGCCCCGGTCGGCACACGAAAGTAGCGGCGCCCCGAGGCATCACCCGCAAGGAGTACCGGCGATCCCGCATCGCCACCACCATAGGTGTTCACGAAGCCCGTGATTCGGTGGCTTAGTTCCCACGATAGCGTCATTCCGGCACGACTATACTAGCCCCAGCATGTCGGCAAGCACGTCTATTGAAACAGCAGCCGGGGAATTGGGGACGATGGCGTCATCGTTGGGCCTACGGCTCGGCGCCGAAGATTCGCGGAAGATATGTGAGTACTTTGAGCTGCTTTTGCGTTGGAACCAAACCATCAATCTGACGGGAGCCAGTTCCATAAGAGAGCTCCTCGATGAACATTTCCTCGATAGCGCGGCCCTCGCTTTGCTTTTTCCCGCTGGACGCGTCGTTGATGTAGGTGCTGGGGGCGGACTGCCAGGTATTGCTTTCGGGATTCTTCGACGCGACTGCATTTTGACGCTTGTCGAACCACGGCGTCGCCGGGCCGCATTCTTGCGAACCGCTCTACGAGAGTTGGGTTTGCCGGGGACCGTTGTAGAGAGCCGACTAGAGTCGTTCCCTCGGCACGAGCTTTTTGCGGCGGGATTTTCGCGGGCAACGTTCGCCCCGCTCGAGTGGATCAAGCGCGCACCCGGCGTGATCGAGCCCGGAGGCCAGATTGGAGTCTTGACGACCCCCGACGAAGCGGTCGCCTTATCGAAGGCTGGATATGAGGCTGCGGGGAAGAGGGTTTACCGGCTTCCTGACGGGAGGGTTCGAGAGGTCTTGGCATTCCTTGTTCCACGTGGAACAAAGTGACGCCGAAGATGATTTCCGACGCCCCCAGAATTGATATGTTCCACGTGAAACATGTCGCGCTGTGCCTCTTTTCGCCCCGCTAACCAATGCTCCCCTCACTTCACGAATCGCTCACCCGGGATTTGGCCTCCCTCAAGGCGGTTGAGGGTCTGCGCACCCTAACGCTCATCGAGGCAGGAACCTCGACGGGCCCAACAATAAATAAGGAACGTCTTCTATCCTTCTCCTCAAACGACTATCTAGGCCTTGCGCATCATCCACTTCTCGCCGCAGCGGCGGCGGCGACCGCAGCGATCGAGGGCCAGGGGGGGACCGCTTCCCGGCTGGTGAGCGGTACCCGCCCTGCCCTTGCAAAATTAGAAGCGGCGTTGGCCTCGCTCCTAAGTCTCCCCTCCGCCCTGGTCTTCCCGACCGGCTACCAGGCTAACATCGGGCTACTCACCGCCCTGGCCGGACCCCAGGACCTGATCGTGTCCGACGCATTAAACCACGCGAGCCTTATTGACGGCTGTCGGCTTTCTAAAGCAACCGTCCGAATCTATCCCCACCTTGATCGGAGCACTGCAAGGCTCCTCCTCCACGGAAGCGGCGGCTTTCGGCGCCGCTTCCTCTTGACCGAATCTCTGTTTAGCATGGACGGGGACGCCGCCCCTTTGGCCGATCTCGCCACCATTGCGACCGAAGCAAACGCGGCCCTACTCGTCGACGAAGCCCACGCTTGCGGCGTTCTGGGTCCCGGAGGTCGCGGCCTCTGCGCTGCCGCCGGTGTCGTCCCCGACGCGCTCGTTGGTACCCTTGGCAAAGCCTTTGCCTCCGCCGGGGGATTCGTCGCTGGAGAGCCCGAGCTACGTACGATCCTTGTCAACCGTGCCCGGACCTTCATTTTTACGACCGCCCTCCCCCCTCCAGTAGCAGCCGCGGCAAACACGGCGGTCGCCCTCGCCCAGGGCGACTGCGGTGAACAAGGACGAGCAATCCTAAGCCTCCACGCACATGCCCTTCGACCACTGCTGCCGCCCAACATTCGGACGTGTACCCCCGGACCCATCTTTCCCCTCGTTCTAGGTACCAACGCCCGCGCCATCAAAGCCTCGGCGTTTCTGCGCGAACGTGGACTCCTCGTTCCTGCCATTCGGCCCCCTACAGTCCCTGAAGGAACCTCCCGCCTCCGCGTTACTCTTAGCGCCGCCCACACGGCCGATGACCTCAAGTCATTGGTCTCCGCCCTAGAGACCTTGGCCAAACAAACGTGAGTACAGCTCAGTCGGTAAAAAAAAGCGGACTTCTCCTCCTAGGAACCGATACAAACGTCGGGAAAACCGTTGTGGCCTGCGCGTTACTAAGACTTGCGGCTCAACGCGGCCTGTGGCCCGTGCCTTGGAAACCCGTCGAAACCGGCGTCGTGGCCCCCGCCCTGCCTGCGGATGCCCTGGCTCTCAATTCCGCTTCGCGGCTCGACCTCCCCCTGCGTCGGGTGTGCCCCTTCCCCCTCCCCCTCCCCGTCGCACCAGCGGCCCACCGCAATCACCCTGAAATATCTGAAATCCTTGCGTCACGTTCAGCCCTCCTCGGCTACGGGGACCTCTTCATCGTCGAATCGGCAGGTGGCGTGCTCACCCCCTTCACGCCCACTTTCGTCGGCGCGGACCTTGCCGTTTCCCTGGGCATCCCCGTCATCCTCGTCGCCCGAAACGCCCTAGGCACCATCAACCATACCTGCCTCGCCTACGCCGAACTCCGCCGCCGAGAGATCCTTGTCGCCGCCATCATCCTCGTTAACACCACGGGTGCGCCCACCCCCGATCGCGCCGACAATGCCGCCCTGATCGCCGCCCAAACCGGAATGCATCCCCTGGGCCCTTTTCCATTCGTCCCCTCCCTCGAACCAGACGCCCTCGCCCTCGCAGCCGCTACCTTCTGCGAAGGCGACCATTTGCTTTCCCTTGCCGGTACCTTCAAGGGCGACCCAACCACCTGATCAGGGGCTCGGCTGCTCCGTGGGCCCAACAGGAAACACCACCACCCGGCGTTGTGGATCGTCCCCCTCGGACTCCGTCCGAATACCCGGCATATCAACCAAAGCCTTGTGCATGATCCGTCGATCATGAGCACTCATGGCCTCCCCGGCCGCAGGGCGCCCTGAGCGTTGAACCTTCTCGGCAAGCCGGTTCGCCATGTCCACCAGCGTATCCTCGCGTCGTCCCCGATACCCTTCGGCATCGACCACAACCATCGGACGCTCTCCAGGCCGGGGGAACACGATTCGGTTCACCAAATATTGCAAAGCGTCTAGCGTGGCGCCCTTCTTACCTATGATCAATCCCGACTCGCCCCCATGGGCGTCCAAGATCACCCTGTCACCGTCGTCAAACGCACTGACTTCCGCCTCAATCCCCATTCGCTCCAATACTTCTCGCAGAACCATAGCGGCCTGTTCTCTTTTCTCCGGCGAAGCAACCACCTCCGTCATGACGCTAGCACCCTGGAATACGGAAAAACTTTCGGTTCACGCACGCTCGACCTCCTTGAGACCTTGATTGATTCAAATATTAAACGTCGCCAGTGGTATGGGAAGCGCGGGGGCCGGCCCTCTTTCCACCACCACAACAGCCGGCAGGACCTTCTTCGGAGCGCCCCCCTGCGCAGCCCCTCGATGCACGTCCTCGCTTGCACCTGCCCCCCTACCCGGCTCACTGTTTGCCACGGAATTTTTCTTCACAGGGGCTTTCATTGGTTTCGGCTTTGACGACGCAGGCATAGGCCACCATCGAAATTACTTCCCGTCTTCCCGCCCTGTCAACAGAACCGGCTTGAAATCGCCTCTTTGCGCGCCTACGATGCCGCGACCCCGCAATGAACACCGTGATCACCCCCACCCTGGCCCGGGACGTTCGCTGCGATCTGCTCGTCGTCGGATGCAATGAAATCAGCCTTAAACCAGGCGCCAGGGGTATTGATCTATTGGACGCCGCCCTTGACGGGGTCTTGCGTCAGGCCATTCGCGACGAACGGTTTGGGGCCAAACCGGGCCAGCTCCTCGTGCTTCACACTTTTGGGAAGCTCCCCTCACACCGGATCGCCCTCATAGGTCTCGGTTCGCGGGAACAACTCCGGGCAGATGACCTGCGCATATTTGCCGGCCGCGCGACGCGCCTTGCTCAAACGCTGGGTGCATCGCACGTTGCGCTGTCCCTTGGCGTTGATCAACCAACCAGCCTGCCGAATCCAGCCGTTTGTGCCCAACGCTTGGCGGAAGGCGCCCACCTGGGGACGTACCGATTCGATCGGTATCTTTCCGAGGAGAAACGCCTCCCGCGAACGGTCGCGACCGTCGAGCTGCTTTTGGGACCAAACGCCGGCCCCCCCGAGGCGCTATCCGCCGCGCTCCTGCGGGGAAAACACCTCAGCACCGCCATTTCACGCGCGCGTGATTTAGTCAACGAACCCGCGGGCGTTTTGACCCCCACGCGCCTGGCCGATATCGCCGTTGCGCTGGCCCACGATGTCGGCCTCCAGGTGCAAATTCTGGGTCCCGCCGAATGCCGAAAGTTAGGGATGGGCCTCTACCTAGCCGTTGCCCAGGGCAGCGCCGAGGAGCCTCGGTTTATTCACCTCACATGGAAACCCGCCACGCCCGCCAAGCACCGTGTCGTCTTGGTCGGAAAAGGCGTCACTTTCGATTCGGGTGGCCTTTCGTTGAAACCCAACGATGGCATGTTGGATATGAAGACCGATATGGCCGGGGCCGCTGCGGTGCTTTCCGTAATGTCCGCCATCGCCGCGGAGAACCTGCCGATCGAGGTCCACGCCATCGCGGCCTGTACCGAGAACATGCCATCGGGAACCGCCTACAAGCTGGGCGACGTCCTTCGCTCTAAAGCCGGCAAGACCGTCGAAATCAACAATACCGACGCCGAAGGACGCCTGACTCTGGCCGATGCGATCACCTATGGCCTTGAACTCAAGCCTGACCAGATCTTCGATTTCGCCACGCTAACAGGTGCCTGTATCGTGGCGCTTGGCCCCCACACAGCGGGCGTCATGAGCAACAACGACGTTTTATGCAGCACCTGGCTTGCAGCCGCTTCCGCTGCGGGAGAGGAGATGTGGCGCCTTCCCTTGCCTGGCCGCCTCTTCGAGCAACTGAAGTCCGACATCGCAGATATGAAAAATACCGGAGAGCGGTGGGGGGGGGCTTTAACTGCAGGACTATTCCTCCGTGAATTCGTGGGCGAGACGCCCTGGGTCCATATCGACCTTGCGGGCCCCTCGACGGCCGACAAAGACATGGGGGACGTTTCTAAGGGAGGTACGGGGTTTGCCGTGCTGACTATATTTGAGCACCTCGCCCGGTTAGCTTCTTCCTGAGTTGGCTACGCAATGTTTTCCGACGTGGATTCGCCGAAAGACCGAAGTCACCGAAGTGACCGAAATTAAGGGGGAACTTGTCCCCGCCCGCGCCCGCAAAGTTTTGCAACCGATCAAGCCCCTAATCACTGGAGAAACCCGCGAATTCTCGGGAATTTCAATTGACTGATAGGGGTTCCCAGTGCTAGAGTTCGCGCGCCTCAAGTCCGAGGCTGTTCCGAGTTTACACGAGGAGAAGCAGGCAAATGGAACCGAATTTCCACGTGGGTGATCTCGCTGTCTACCCGGCCCACGGAGTTGCCCAGGTCGTCGGTGTGGAAACGCGAGAGATCTCATCCAAAAAAGAGAACTTCTACATTCTGAAGATTCTCGACAACGGAATGAAGATAATGATCCCGACCAAGAACGCAAAGGCCGTCGGCCTGCGCGAACTGATACGGGAAGAAGAGGTTGACGAGGTTTTCGAGATTCTAAAGAGCCGCGAGGTTTCCGTCGAGGGTCAGACGTGGAACCGTCGTTACCGCGAGTACATGGAGAAAATCAAGACGGGCTCCGTCTTTGAGATCGCCGAAGTGCTTCGCGATTTGCAGCGCCTTAAAGGTGACAAAGAACTTTCCTTCGGTGAACGGAAAATGCTCGACACCGCAAGGACGCTGCTGGTCAAAGAGATTGCAGTTGCCACCAAGTCCAAGGAAACCAACATCGAAGAGCGGCTCGACCGTATCTTCGCCTGCTAGTCTAGTTCGTTAACCCGACCAACACGGTTTTGGAAAGACCCCGGCGAGCCCCTGCTCCCCGGGGTTTTTTCTATTCCGGGCCTGAACGTTTCTGAGTTCCAAAGGCGGTGAAAAAAAGAATCGTCGCGAATTTAGGCAACCTTTTTCGCCCGGCTCCGAAGACTCCTCGTCCCGGCAACAACGCCGGGTGCCATCAAAAGAGGAGAAGCCGCCATGACCCAGGAGAGCCGCACCGAGTCGTTCCTTGATACCAACCCTTTGAAGGATCTTGTGGGCATTCCCCCCGAGGTCCTTCGTGAGTGCTCACGGACCGCCTACGAGCTATTTCAGCAGCGGCGCTGGAGCGACACGGTTGTCATGTGCCGAGGGTTGTTGGCAGCCGATCCCGGCGACGCTTACGCACATCGCCTTTTGGCCGGGGCCTTGCTTCGCCTGGGACAGCTTCCCGAGGCGCTTGCCCAGGCTGAACTGGGCTTGAAACACGCCCCAGATGACGACGGATTGAAACGTTCAAGGGCCGCGATTGTTGATGCCATTCGCCTCTTTGAAGTTTTGCGGGATCGCGCCGTTGCCCTTAAGGCCTCGGCAAGTGGTTCGAAGGTCAGCCCGTTTGCCTCGTCGAAGGAGGTCCAGTAGTCATGAGCTTCCTTTCCTCTATCACGAACGGGATCACTTCCCACCTGAGCAACACGATGAAGATGGCCGAGGGGCTCGTAAAGGGCGATTTGAAGTCTGTCACCGAAGGCGCACTGGGGCTGGCCGGGAGTTCGCCCCTTTTGGACATCCTCAAGAGCGACACGGCAAAATCGATTGGAACGGTCCTCGCACCCTTGGCCAAGGCTTTTGATGAAATCATGCCCGACGCGGGGGACATCGTTGAAGATCTCTGCGACGAACTTCTGCCAGAAGAACTGAGCTGGGTCGGGGACACATTGAGTCTCCTCACGAACCTAGAAACCGGAAACATTCCAGCCGTCCTGTGTGACAGTGTTGAACTGTTCAACGACATTACCGGAGACACTGATCCGGGCATACCACCCACCAAAACTTCGTCTGATTCTGAGGTGAACGTGGAGGCTCCCATTGACCATGGCCACCGGGTCCAACACGCACCCATCGAACAACCCTCCTGCAAGGCCCCTGACGGCGGAGACTCCAAACCCTCAACGCCATCGCGTACAGGTGGTTGCGGCGGCGACATTGACCGCGCAGGCCCTGCCCAAGAAACAAAACCTTCGGCCCCACCTTCGGGCAGCAACACGTCGTCTTCGAAGGGAACCGAAAAATCCGAACTCACCGAAAAACAAGAAGCCGAAAAACTGGGGCGTGATGCTGCCAAAAAATTCATCGCCGACAATAAAGATCCTGAATCGTTCATGGCCGCGGTTCGCGATGGAACGATCCCCGACGATGTGATGGGATCACAGGCGGGAATGATGATGATCCAGCAGCGCATGGAACAGATTTCCCGGATGTTTCAAATGATGACCCAGATGATGGATTCCATGCACAAGATCCAGATGGAGATCGTGCGTAACATCCATGGCTGAACTACCACCATCAGACGCAAGGGCGGGCAGGGCGGCCAAAAAAAGGCCCGCTCTTGCCCCAAGGGCGGTTTACACGTCCAAGTTGCGGACGTTCAGTGCGTTCTTTTCGATGAAATCGCGGCGCGGTTCCACGAGGTCGCCCATCAACGTCGAGAACAGCCTATCGGCCTCGAAGGCGTCCTCCACCCGGACCTGCAAAAGGGTACGCCGCGATGGATCCATCGTGGTTTCCCAAAGTTGCTCAGGATTCATTTCCCCTAGCCCCTTGTAGCGTTGGATCTGAAGCCCTTTGCGTCCGATTTCGTGGATCTTTTCCGCTAGATCCTCAACCCGCTGAAACTCGAAGGAGTCGCCGTTCCCATCGAGTGTGTAGGGGGGAAGGCCCAAGACGGCGAGGCGGGCATGGGTGGCCGACAACTCAGTGAACTCGGGCGAATCGAGGAACGCAAAATCGATAACCGTTGTCTTGCGAACGCCGTTTGTCCGCGCCGGTGCCTCGATTTTGAACCCACCGTGTTCCGAATCGGGTTTCACTTTCATTTCTGCCCCTGATAGTTCAGGCAAAAATTTATCAAAATAGGCCGCGGCGCTTTCCATTGCTTTGACCAAGACGCCCTGATCCTTCAGGTCAGCCTTAGTAAGATGGGACGATTTTACGATTCCATCGACCATCCGGGAATCACTTTTTCTGTCAATCGCACGAAGCAACCGCTTATATCGGGCCGCTTGGCGAGCCATTTCTTTTAAGCGATCTCCCTGAACCGGTTCGGGTCTGTCGGTCGACTTCAAAGAAAGATTTTCGGTCGCACTGTCGAGCAAGTGTTCTTCAAGTGCCCCTTCGTTCTTCAGATAAAGCTCTCGTTTGCCCTTTTTCACGCGATAAAGCGGCGGTTGCGCAATGAACAAATATCCGCGATCGACGATCTCGGGGAAATGTCGATAAAAGAAGGTGAGAAGCAGGGTGCGAATGTGGCTTCCGTCCACGTCGGCGTCGGTCATGATGATGATGCGCTGGTAGCGCAGTTTCTCCATGTCCTTTTCCTTTTCGACCCCGCACCCAAGGGCTGTGATGAGGGTGACAATCTCCTGGGAGGACAACATCTTGTCGAGACGGGCCTTTTCGACATTAAGGATCTTCCCACGAAGCGGCAAAACTGCCTGATCCTTTCGGTTGCGACCCTGTTTCGCCGATCCACCTGCGGAATCACCCTCGACCAGATAAAGCTCTGAATGCGCAGGGTCCCGTTCCTGGCAGTCGGCAAGTTTTCCGGGCAGCGACGAGAACTCAAGCGCGCCTTTGCGTTGGACGAGCTCGCGGGCTTTACGAGCGGCATCGCGGGCGCGCGCCGACAGCACGGCCTTCTCGATAATGAGTTTGGCTTCTTTGGGATGTTCCTCCAGGAACCGCGCGAGCCGTTCGTTGACCACACGTTCGACGATGCCTTTGACTTCTGACGAAACCAGCTTGTCTTTCGGCTGGTTCGAAAACTTAGGGTCAGGGTGTTTGATGGAAACCACCGCCACCATGCCCTCAGAAATGTCGTCACCACCAAGTCCTGCCTTCAGATCCTTGAGCAGTCCGGAGTTTTGGGCATAGGCATTTACGGTTCTGGTTAAAGCGGCGCGAAAACCGGTTAGGTGAGTTCCCCCGTCGCGGTTTTTGATGTTGTTCGTAAAGCAGTAGATGGTTTCCTGAAACGAATCGTTCCATTGCGCGGCGATTTCAACAATCGTGCCATCAACCTCGCCTTCGATTGAAATGGGCTTGTCGTAAACCGGCGTCTTGCTTGAGGACAGATCCGCTACAAACTGCGCAATTCCGCCTTCGAAACGGAAGTCGTGTGTCTTCCCGGATCGCTCGTCCTCAATTTTTATGATGAGGCCACGATTCAAATACGAAAGCTCTCGGAGGCGCTGGGAAAGAATATCGAAACTGAACTCGGTATCCTTGAAAACTTCTGGATCGGGTTTGAAAGTGACCTTAGTGCCGCTTCGTTCCGAGACACCAATGGCATCCAGACCAGTCGTGGGATCGCCACGACGGTATTCCTGGTACCAGGTCTTTCCTTCGCGTTTGATCTCGAGTTTTACCCATTCAGACAAGGCATTGACAACCGACACACCCACGCCGTGGAGCCCCCCGGAGACCTTGTAGTTTGAATGGTTGAATTTCCCGCCCGCGTGCAGAACCGTCATCACGACTTCCGCCGTCGGACGTCCTTCGGTGGGATGTTGCCCAACAGGAATTCCGCGCCCATTGTCTTCCACCGACACCGATCCATCGACGTGGATCTTCACGTCAACCTGATCGCAGAAGCCTGCCAGCGCCTCGTCAACAGCGTTATCGACAACTTCGTAAACCATATGGTGAAGGCCGGTGCCGTCGTCGGTATCACCTATGTACATCCCAGGACGCTTCCGGACTGCTTCTAGTCCTTTGAGAACCTGGATACTGCCTTCGTCGTAACTGCCACTGCCGGTGTTGGTTTCGGTCGACACGGGGTACCTCAGGTGGCCCTTCGATGGGAATCCGAACTGGATCCGGCGGAAGAGCGAAAAACACTAATCTTTTCAATATTTAGCACCTATTCACTAGCTAGTAAAGTCACCTGCAGAGATGCCCACGTCGCGGCGGCCTGGAAGCCTCGGGAGCAACGCGGGATCCGTAAGCGTCAAGATCGCTTGGCCAGGTAGGGTGGCGAGTGCCTCGAAAAGACACTTTCGGCGGGTTTCATCCAGCTCGCTAGCCACGTCATCAAGCAAAAGTAAGGGTGACTCGCCCAGTGCATCAGCCAGATTTTCAAGCTCGGCTAGTTTCAACGCCAGCACGAAGGAGCGTAGCTGCCCCTGGGATGCATGTTCGGCGGCAGGTTCACCACACAGCCGAAACATAATGTCGTCGGTATGGGGGCCAAAACTTGTGTACCCGCGCTGTCGATCCCTTTCGATACTTTTTCTCAGGCCGTTTCGCATGGCCTCTGCAATATTTTCTTCGGAAGCGGCCTCTGCGATCTCGGGATGGCTGACATAACTGAACGCGGCGTTCAGATCCCCATGTATCCGTCTAAACACATCCGTAAGCCGCGGGGCCAAACAAGCCGCTATGGCGCGACGACGCAGCACGATCCGGGCAGCAGCGATTGAAAGCTGTTCATCATAGGTTTCAATCAGCAGCGCACCCCCTTGCGCGTCCTTGAGCAGGGCGTTGCGGCTCTTCAGAAGCCTTTGGAACACCGTTGCTTCATTGTAATACCGCCGCTGGATCCCAAACGCCGCCCTGTCAATGAATGTACGCCTAGCCTGTGGGGACGCCCGCGCTAGAAGAAGGTCTTCGGGAACGAACAATACAATACCCGCAGCGGCAAGGGACGCCACGTCCCTCCTAGCGGGCTTCCCATCGATACTGAACGTGCGCCGCCCCGCTGACACTTCGACTCCAAGTTTCCTGACGAGCCCGCCAACTTCGACTTCGGCCTCAAGAATTGCCCTGTCGCGCCCCCACTGAACCAATTCACTGAGCGATCGGGATCGCCAAGAGCGCAATTCGAAAAGGAAGTGGGTCGCTTCAAGGACATTCGTCTTTCCCTGGCCGTTGTCTCCGTGGAGTACTGACACGCGCGGGCCGGGCTCGAATAACGCATCGTCGAAATTTCGCCACCCGCGGAGCCGGAGCGACCTAAGCCGCACTGTGATAGCTCAGAGCCGCATAGGCATGACGACGCCAAGATAATCACTGCCATCGCCCGGTCGAACCACCGCCGGATCGAGCTCGCCGGCAAGCTCAATTCTGACTTCCGACGTTGCGATCTCTGCCAGAATGTCGATGAAATATCTTGCATTGAAACCGACGGTTACAGGGGCCCCCGCATAAGGCACCTCAAGGGTTTCACGGGCGTTACCAAGATCGGGGTTGTCGGCCTCGATGCTCAGTTTTCCTTTGTCCAAGGCGACGCGGACGCCCATCGTCTTGTCGGAAGCCATAATGGACACCCGTCTAAATGCGTCAAGGAGATCGTCGCGACGCGCAATAACGACCTTATCATTGTCTTTTGGAATCACCTGGTCAAAGGGCGGGAATTGCCCGTCCCCCAGCTTCACCGCGATCGTGATGTCGTCGACCTTAAGAATCAGTTGCCCCTGATGAACGCCCATCTCACAAGGTGCCTCCCGGCCCTCTAGGGCCCGTTTTATTTCTGCGACTCCCTTGCGTGGGATCAGGATGCCTCCGTCAAGCCTAGGGCCTCCTTCGAGCAAACGGCTGGCCTTGCAAAGGCGATGACCGTCGGTCGAAACCATCAAAGCCCGCGCGCCATCGCTTTCAAAAAAAACCCCCGCTAGATGCTGACGGCTATCGTCAGTCGACACCGCAAAGGCCGTTTTTGTAATCAAATCCCGAATGATGGCCCCATCTACTTTGACCAACGAGGCCTCGGAAAATGCCGGAAGCTTCGGAAAGTCCCTTTCGGACATGCCGACCATTTTGTATTCGGCCCGTCCCGACCGAATTTCTGCCCAATTCTGATCTGTTCGTTTGAGCGTGATTTCTTCGCCTGAAAGACCTTTAACTATCTCGTGCAACTGTCTAGCGCCAAGCGTAATGGCGCCCTCACTGACAACGCGGGCAGACAGGGATGCCACGACGGAAATGTTTAGATCCGTGGCCACACACAAAAGACGATCCTTGCCATCAGTCCGCAGAAGCACGTTGGCGAGAATGGGCATGGTGCTTTTGCGATCAGCAATGCCCGATGCCAAAAAGAGGCCTTTGATGAGCTGGGTTTTATCTATTCGAACATCCATCGCTATCCCCCCGGGAGACTGTAATCGAAGTGAAGCCCACATTCGCACAGGCCTTCGGATCTATAAAGAGAGATTGATATTAAGAAGGTTGTTTCAGAAGGGCCTGTGGAAATGGGGAAAACGGGTGAATCATGATTAGATTCAATAGATTAGCCTGTGGGAAGGTGACTGGACTCGGAAGGGGGTAAAACTTATACGGCGTGTCGTTGGAGGATCCACAGGCTTGTCAACTTTTCAACCCACACCGTATCCACAGCGGAGGGGATCAACGGGGGAACGAAAGGACCATAAAAAAAAACCCCACTTCCCGGGAGGAAGCAGGGCCCTAGTTTTCGACGGCAAACCCTTTTATCCGACCCGGAGGTGCCCTTCGAGGGTCTGAAGTTGGCTGTGCAGGGCGGAATCTTCGGTCGAAGACCGTTCTATTTTCCGAACGGCGCTGATGACCGTTGAGTGATCTTTGCCACCGAAACGGCTTCCGATCTCGGGGTAACTCATGCTGGTGAGTTTGCGGGCGAGGAACATTGCGATGGCCCGGGGATGAGCAATGGCCCGGTGGCGCTTGGGGCCCTTGAGATCGATGAGTTTGACATCAAAGTACGAAGCCACTTCGCGCTGAATGGCCTCAATGGACAGCAGGGGGGCTCGGGCGGTGCTGTAGCTTTTGAGGGCCTCATCGGCGAGCTGACGGGTGATAGGTCGCTGTTCGATGGCAGAGCGGGCGGTAATGCGTAAGAGGGCACCTTCGAGCTCCCTCACGTTCGACCGGACCAGGGCTGCGATGTGATGTGCTACGTCGTCTGGCAAAGCGACGTTGTCTAGTTCGGCTTTGCGTTTGACGATGGCGGTGCGGGTTTCCAGATCTGGAACCGCCACCTCGGCAATGAGGCCCCAGGTAAACCGGCTTCGGAGCCGATCTTCAAGGCCAGACAGTTCACCGGGAAGCTTGTCGCAGGTCAGGACAATCTGCTTGTGCGCCAAGTGAAGCGCATTAAATGTGTGAAAAAACTCATCCTGGCTGCTGTCCTTGTTGGACAGAAACTGAACGTCGTCGATAAGCAATACGTCTGGCTCTTCGCGGTATCGCTGTCGGAACTCGTCCATTGGGTTGATGACTGCGTGCTTCTTAACGCTGCGAATGGAGCCTATGAATTCGGTCACAAACCGTTCGCAGGTAATGCAGGCGATGCGCCAATCGGGATGTTCGCGATGTATTTCATGGCCAATGGCGTGCAAAAGATGGGTCTTTCCTAGACCGACGCCACCATAGATGAAAAGTGGGTTGAACTTCGAAGCCGGAGCTTCGGCAACCATACGGGCGGCCGCGTGCGCAAATTGGTTCGTGGGTCCAACGACAAACTTTTCGAAGGTGTAACGGGAATCCAGACCTTTTGGGGTGGGCGGTGGTGGCGGGCCGTCGTTGCGAAGGCCTGGACCTTGGGTGACGGGGGATACGGACAACGCGGCGGTAGGGGCGGGGCTGTCGTCTGAGAGCTCGAAATCGACCGCAAAATCGTGTTTGGCGCGCGATTCCAGTGACTGAAGGATGGACGGCAGATAATTGTCCTCAAACCATTCCTTTTGGTAGCGGTTGGGGGCACTGAGCCGAATCCGGCGTCCGTCTATCGCCAAACATTTGATTGGACGAAGCCATTGGTCCCGGTGGGCCGGTTTGACCTTAGGTTCGATATCACGAACAGCTTCTTCCCAGAGTGCTTGCATTAGTTATCCACAGGTACGAACAGCAAAAAACCCCAAGAATCCCCTTGGGTTATTGACCACAATCCACGATCTACCAACAGCTACCGGCTACCTATCCCTAGAGCGTCTGATTTAGTCACGGGGGATCCGACGAGCCAGAGTTCCCCTTTGATGAACGGGCAACCCGAGGACGACGAATCCGAAAACTTCGGACTCTCGTGTAACAGAGGGATTCGAGGACCGAAAGGGGGAAAAATTGACAGGGCCAAGATCTCGAAGATCACCCAGGTTTTTCCCCGCCGAACAAAGGGGTGGTTTTGGGGCCCAAAAGACCAGCGACCTCGAAGGTGCGTGGAATCGCGCGAAATAGCGGTGTTTTGGGACCTTCGCCAAGGTGAGGATCGCAGCGCCACCATGATCCTCCGCGTGCGTTCGGCACAAGGGCGCCAGATGCCCATAACATGCGGCTTGGCGCGATCGGGGGGTGTGCATTTTCACGGTCTCCGACGGGGACAGAGGATAGCGATTCCACGTCTCGGCGAAATACGCGGATCAGGCGCTGATCTTCCAACCCGATGGCTCGTTTATCCGCAAAAACAGGCTCAAAATTCGGCGTAAACGTCAGACGGGATTTGCCGCCCTGGCCAAGGGCTGAGAATCTTGAACGAAACGGCGGTTTGGCGGTTGTTTGCAGGCGACGAAGGTCTAAAGGCTACATTTCGCAGATGGGCCTGTGGATAAAGTGAGGCGGAGGGTTTGACAGGCCCTGGACAGGGTGGTAGTCCACCCGTCCCCGCGCGTGCGGGATCTGGGAGGAATCTGTCGTGAAGCGTACCTATCAACCAAGCCGAAAAAGCCGCAAGAGCACCCATGGGTTCCGCAAACGCATGAGCACCAAGTCAGGCCGGGAGGTGATTCGTCGCCGCCGTCGCCGTGGGCGTAAGCTTCTGACCGTCAAGGTAGCCAAGAAGTAGTGACCGGAACGGCCTCCGGTGGCAGGTTTCCCCGGCGCGCCAGGCTTCGCCGGCGGCCGGATTTCCTGGAGGTTCAATCGAAGGGGCGCCGGGCGGGCGGGTCGAAATATCTTCTTCTGGCTTTGCCGGGCCAGCATGGGGCGGCGACGGTAAGGGTTGGGGTTACCGTGAGCAAGAAGATCGGTAACGCTGTTGCGCGCAATCGGGTTAAGCGTTGGGTTCGAGAGGTGTGCCGTCGTTTGTTACCGACGGCCCCGGCTGGGCATGATCTGGTTGTCTTGGCTAGACCAGGGGCCGACACCGTGGGATATCAGGCAACGTTCGACGAATTGTCAGCGCTTTTGAAACGGTTACAACCAGGGACGCGACGGTGACATCCGTACAAACGATCGTCAGCCGTGCCCTGCGGTTGTATCGAGCAGCTCTTTCTCCGCTTTTAGGGCCTGCCTGCCGGTTTGAGCCGACATGTTCCCGCTATGCGGAGGAGGCTATACAACAGTGGGGGCTGTTGCGGGGTGGTTGGTTGGCGACGCGGCGTGTGTTTCGATGTCATCCCTTTTGTCGCGGTGGGGCCGATCCGGTCCCGACCTTTGAGAAAGTCTGAAGACCCATGGAAAAGCGTACTTTGGTTGTGGTTGCGATCAGCATGGGAATCTTGTTCCTGTGGTGGAAAATCTTTCCACCACCTGTGCCTGCTGTTCAGGTGAAGGCGCCCGCGAACGTGCCCGCAGTGCTGGCACCAGCGGGGGGGACCTCTGCTTCCGTGTCGCCAGCCGCCGCACTGCCGTCCGGGCCTTTGATCCCCGAAGAGTTGGTCATTCTCGAGACGCCCCGGGCCAAATACGTGCTGTCCAATGTTGGCGCGGATCTTCGCAAGGTTGTGCTCAAGGACGACAAGTTTCTAAAAACCAAGGGCGACAAAGCAAGTGGCCTGGATGTGGTAGGGGCCAAGCCGGAGGGGGCGCCGCTGCAGCTGTCGTTTCCAAGCGGCGATTTTAAGCTGCCCGATGGCCTGACATGGTCCGTTAAGAGCCGTTCATCAACCGAGGTGGTGTTTCGAACGGAATCCGAGGTCGTCGCGGTCGAAAAACGAGTCCGTGTCGATGGGGATGGATTTAGGTTGGCGATGGACGTGCAGGTCGAGAACCGAACCGACAAAGAGCAGAGCCACGCCCTGGCGGTGCATTTGTATGGAGAGCAAGATCCCTCAAGGAAGGGCGGCGGATTTTTTGCGGCAGCTTCTGCCGATTTGGCGACTTTGGTTTGTTTCGTAGATGGGAAAGTTCAGCGCGACGCGTTCGAGTCGTTGTGGAAAGAACCTTCTGAGAAATTTGGCGCGGTGAAATGGATGGCGGCGGACACGAAGTACTACGCGGTGGCGCTGGTGCCCCACAGAGAGCCTCAGCCTTTGCGCTGCGCGCGGCGTGGACTGGACGCCATGCGCGGCGAGGCCACCTTGACCTATGATGTCAGAAAGCTGGGCGCAAAAGCGAAAGCCAATTACGCGATGACAGTGTTCGCGGGGCCGAAGGTCACGGAGGAGCTAGACAAGGTGAGGCCCGGGGGTGATGACGTTCAATTGGATAAGGTTGTTGATCTGACGCTGGCGTGGTTAGCGAGGCCGCTTATCGCGTTGCTGAAATTTTTTCAAAGCGTCGTCGGGAATTGGGGCTTCGCCATCATCTTGCTGACGTTTTTCGTAAAACTTGTGACCTTCTACCCGACCCAGCGCGCGATGATGTCAGGCAAGAAGATGCAGCGGTTGCAGCCCAAGTTGGCCCTGCTGAAGGAGAAATACGGCAGCGATCGTCAGCGAATGGGCGTGGAGACGATGAGTTTGTACAAGGCCGAAGGCGTATCGCCCGTCGGGGGCTGCCTGCCGACCCTTATCACGATGCCGATATGGTTCGCGCTATTTTCTGCGTTGAATTACGCGGTTGAGCTGCACCGGACGCCTTTCTTCGGCTACATCCAGGATCTTTCGGCACGCGACCAGTACTTCGTTGCGCCCTTGCTAATGGGCTGCATCATGTTTTTGCAGATGCGTATGAGTCCAGCGGGCACCGATCCACAGCAGCAGAAGATGATGGCTGTGATGATGCCAATCATGTTCACGGGATTCTCGCTGTTCCTGCCGGCAGGCCTTGCCATATACACATTGACCAATTCCCTGTTGGCGATTTTGCAGCAAGTTTTGATCAACCGGCTTGATCGAAAAAACACGTTGGCGGCAGCGGCGGCGATCGCGACCTAACGTCGTGCTAGGGTCGTGAAAATGGTGACCGAGTCCATGGTGGGGCTGTTCGAACGGATCCGCGACGCGCGTGAGCGGTTGGAACAGGTGGCTGATCGGGCGGCCACGTTTCGAGCCCGCCTAGAGGTGGAGGCGCCGAGCATTGCGGCGCTGGACCGCTTGGCGTCACAACCTTTTGTGCCGACGCTACGTCGGGGGCAGGCTGAGTTGTGGGACGGGGAAGAAGCGGATCTGCCGTCGGGCGCGTGGGAGCTGAGTCTTATCAGTGACGAGGGCAAGTAGATTTTTTTGTTGAATGCGCGTTCGCCAGCACGTTAACCCGCTGAAATCGAACTTCTTCGTTATCAAACCGGACCCGGTGTTGGTGCCGGACGGGGTGTCGCTGGAAGTGGAGCTGGGGTCGGCTGAGGCCTACTACCTGATGGACCGCGCGCGGCACGAGCCTGCCGGGTTTTACGTCGGGGTCGAAATCCGACGAGAACTGGTGGACAAGGCCAATGGATATTGTCGGGAAAAAGATCTGCAAAACGTCCGAAGCGTGTACGCAAACATCAATGTGGATTTGCGTGGGTTGTTTGGGCAAGGGCGGGTCCGGCGGTTCTTTCTGAATTTTCCCGACCCTTGTTTCAAAACCAAGCAGCACAAGCGGCGGGTGATGGGGCCACAATTGGTGGAGGACATGCACTGGCTGTTGGCGGCGGACGGCGAAGTTTATGTCAACACGGACATTTTCGAGCTGGCGTTGGAAGCCATGCTGGAATTGGAATGGGAAGTGCCGCGCCGGTTTGAAAACCAGGGCAGCCCGTGGAGCTTTCTGAAGAAAGCGAATTTTGGGGCGCGATCACGGCGGGAGACCGAATGTGAGGGAAAAGGCGTGAAGATCTGGCGGCTTGCCTACCGGCGGGTGTGAGGTGGCCACGGCAAAATAGGGGATGCCCCTAAATGGCCGCAAGGGCATATGCCTCAAGCTCCTGAATGCGGTCGCGGATGGCCGCCGCTTTTTCGAATTCAAGCTCTTCGGCCAGATCGAACATTTCCTTCTTGAGATTGGAAATGAGCCTGGGGATCTGGGCCAGATCAACGGCGGCTTGTGCGGCCTTGCCACGGGCGCCCTTGGCCGAAGGCAACTTCACCGAGGAAAGATCCACGAAATCGTCCAGGGCGGTCCCCTCAAGGTCGGAAATGGCCTTCTTGATCGTGGTGGGTGTGATGCCGTTTTTCTGGTTGTGGGCCTCCTGCACCGCGCGGCGGCTGTTGGTTACGTCGATGGCGGCGTGCATGGATTTCGTGATCCGGTCGGCGTACATGATCACCCGGCCATTGACGTTGCGGGCGGCGCGACCAATGGTTTGAATCAGCGACCGGGTCGCGCGCAGAAATCCTTCTTTGTCCGCGTCGAGGATGCCAACCAAGGATACTTCTGGCAGATCAAGGCCTTCGCGCAAAAGGTTGATACCGACCAGAACGTCGAATGCGCCGAGACGAAGATCGCGAAGGATTTGGATTCGCTCCAGGGTTTCGATGTCCGAATGCAGGTAACGAACCTTGACGCCCAGTTCGGTGTAGTACTCGGTTAGATCTTCGGCCATTCGTTTGGTCAACGTGGTCACAAGGACCCGTTCGCCGGCCTTGACCCGGTCACGGATTTCCCCCAAAAGGTCATCGACTTGGGAAGAAACCGGTCGGATTTCAATGACCGGATCCAGCAACCCTGTGGGACGAATGATCTGTTCCACGACGACGCCCTGGGCCTGCTCCAGTTCCCAATCGCCGGGCGTCGCGGATACGTAGATGGCCTGGGTGGCGCGTGTCTGCCATTCTTCGAAGCGCAGGGGGCGGTTGTCGAGCGCAGACGGCATGCGAAAGCCAAAATTCACTAGGTTTTCTTTGCGGGCGCGATCCCCCTTTGACATAGAGCCGATTTGGGGAATTGTCTGATGGGACTCATCAACGAACAGGAGGAAGTCCTTGGGAAAATAGTCGATGAGGGTCGGCGGGGGCTCGCCGGGGGCTCGACCTGAGAGGTGACGTGAGTAGTTCTCGATACCCTTGCAGCGACCCATTTGTTCAAGCATTTCAAGGTCGTACATGGTGCGTTGTTCAAGCCGCTGGGCCTCGACCAGTCGGTTTTCATCCTTGAGGACTGTGAGGCGTTCTCGCAATTCGTCCTTAATGCTGGTCATTGCGCGAACCAGTTCGGCCCCGGGGGTCACATAGTGTGAACCCGGAAAAATACTAACTTCGTCGAGTTTCCGGAGGATCTTTCCGCGCAGGGGATCGACCTCGGACAAGCTCTCGATTTCGTCGCCCCAAAATTCTATGCGGAGGGCTTTCTCATTTTCGTAAACGGGGAAGACTTCGACGACATCACCCCGAACACGAAAGGTGCCGCGTGAAAAATCGACGTCGTTTCGATCGTATTGAATTTCGACAAGGCGTTTCAGAACGGCATCGCGGCGCACCTTCTGGCCCCGGGCCAGGTCGATCTTCATGCCCAAATACGCCTCAGACGCCCCGATGCCATAAATGCACGAAACCGACGCGACAATAAGCGCGTCGGGCCTGGTGAGCAAAGCATAGGTGGCCGCGTGGCGCATCCGATCGATTTCGTCGTTGATGAGCGAGTCTTTTTCGATGAACGTATCGGTGGTGGGGACGTAGGCCTCGGGCTGGTAGTAGTCGTAGTAGCTGACGAAGTAGTGGACCGCGTTGTCAGGGAAAAGCTGTTTGAATTCCAGGTACAGCTGGTGCGCAAGGGTTTTGTTGTGCGCCATCACCAACGTCGGACGGTTGATCCGGGCGATAACCTGGGCCACGGTGAAAGTTTTCCCGCTCCCCGTGATCCCGAGCAGAACCTGGGCCTTATCGCCGCGTTCGATGCCCGAAATAAGTTCCTTGATGGCACGCGGCTGATCACCGCAGGGCGCGAGATCCGTTCGGAGGGTAAAGGGGATGGGCATAGATGTTCCGGGGTCGGTTATAGTCTAGCCCTGCATGGCGCCAATGATTCTAAGCGGGTTCTACGCGATCCTGGATCTGAAGGGAAACGATGACACGGAAGCCGACCTTCTAGAGCGGCGGGGCGCGGAATTGTTGGCGGCTTCGCCTTGCTGTTTGCAGCTTCGTGCGAAGCCCTGGGGTGCCGCGCGGATGGCTGCGGCCGCACGACGGATCCTGCCGCTCTGCCGGGTGGCGGGTGTCCCCTTTTGCATGAATGACCGGCTGGATGTGGCTCTGGCTGTGGAGGCGGACGTCGTCCACGTGGGCCAGGAGGACCTGCCATTACACGATGTGAAACGGGTACTGGCGGCCGTAGGGCGAACGATGCGGGTCGGCGTTTCCACGCACACCATGGCCCAGGCCGAGGCCGCTGTGGCGGCCGGAGCCGACTATATCGGCTGCGGGCCGGTGTTCGGCACCAGCACCAAGGAAAACCCCGACCAGGTTGTGGGACTGGAGGAGCTGCGTCGGGTGGCGGCGTGGTCCCCGGTACCGGTGGTCGCGATTGGCGGCATCACCCGGGAAACTGTGGGGAACGTGGCACGAACGGGTGCCCATGCTGCCGCGGTGATTGCGGACGTAAAACGAGCTATAGATCCAACGGCGGCGGGAATGATGATATCGGCTGCCTTTACGAGGAATACCTGATGCAGAGATACAGCGGACTGAAGTGGCCGTGCGTTGGTTTCACCCTGGTGGGGCTGGCATTCCTGGGCCTTGCGGCGTGCTCGGGACCTTTTGACGACGAATCGCGGCTGAGCCGTCCTGTTCCCTTCAGTGTCGATGGGGGCGGATTCTCAGGCGCTGGGGAAGGCGAAGAGTCCCCGTATTGCCCGGCGGAGGCCCCCAAGGAGGGTGAAACGTGCCCGCGCGATGCGGTCTCGATGAACCGGTGCCCTTACGTCACGGACACATGCCGGATAAACGACGTCACCTACGGAGTCGAGAGCACATTCGTTTGTTCGGAGGGGATCTGGTCTTCTCCCCAGGTCAGGACCCGTTGTCCTGGAAAAGATCCGGACGAGGTTGATGCTGCGGAGGAGCCTCGTCCTCCTGTGACGGTGGTTGATGCAGCTTCGCTCGACGCGACGGCAGCCGACAGCCGGGGCAGCGATACGCCCGGGGTTGATGGTCTGGGCATGGGAGGTCCCGATTAGGGCAACGTATTTTAGGGTTCGGACGGCACGGCGGCGGCTGGATCGGCCACGAACCGGTACCCAACGCCGCGGACGGTTTCAATATAGTCGCCTGCCGCTCCCAGTTTTTCGCGCAGTCTTTTGACATGGGTATCGACGGTTCGCGTGGCCATGTCGGCGTTTGCACCCCATACGTCTTGCAGCAGGGTGCCCCGGGCCTGCACTCGATCGCGGCGATCGTAAAGGGTGCTGAGCAAGCGGAATTCAAGGGCCGTCAGTTGCACTTCGGCGTCGTCGACCCAGGCGCGGTGGGCCTCGCGATCGAAGAGCAGACAACCAAAACGAGTCGGGCCACCTATCGTGCTGAGGGACGGTGCTGTGGTGGGGCTGCGCCGACGCAAAATGGCCTGCACACGCAGCAGCAGTTCGCGCGTGGAGAAAGGTTTGACGACGTAGTCATCCGCGCCCAGTTCAAAGCCCACGACGCGATCGATCTCTTCACCCTTCGCCGTCACCATAATCACCTGAATATCCCGGGTTTCGATGGACGATTTGAGGATCCGGCACACGTCTAGGCCAGAGCCATCGGGTAACATCAGATCAAGAAGGACAAGATCAGGCTTCTGGGCCCGTGCCCGTTCAAGCGCGTCGGCAGCGGTCCCGGCCTGAATGACCTCGAACCCGGCGGCAATGAGGTTGTACGCCAGGACCTCGCGAATATCGCTTTCGTCATCAACGATAAGAATGCTGGGCATTGGACGGACTTCTTTGTTTTGGGGGAGGCTGCCTGTGGGCTACTGAAATACGATGAGAAGATCTCCCGTATCCACTCGATCTTTTGGCGCGACGGTGACTTCTTTGACGACCGCGGCAATGGGAGACGACAGCGTCATCTCCATCTTCATGGCCTCAAGAACTATCAGCTTGTCGCCGACTTTGACCTCGTCGCCAGGCTTGATCTTGACCTCGACGACGGCGCCTGGCATTGGCGATCCCATATGGTGAAGATTGTCTTTGTCGGCCTTGGGCCGAGCCGTCTTGGAGGTGCCAAGCTTCCGATCGGGCACCTCAACCTCTCGGGGGTGGCCGTTGAGTTCAAAGTAGAGCGTCCGCATGCCGTGTTCGTTGGGTTCGGACATGGACTGCAGGCGGACGAACAGGGTCTTGCCCATCTCGATCTCGACTTCGGTTTCCTCGCCTTTGCGCAAGCCATAGAACACGACGTCGGTCGGAACGGCAGTGATTTCGCCGTACTTCTTCGTGAAGTCGGCGAAATCGGTGAAGACCTTCGGGTACATGAGGTAGCTCATCAGGTCGTTGTCACTGAGGGGCCGGCCCACCTTGGCTTGCACAGTGTCGCGGGTCTTGTCGAAGTCGACGGGTGCCATGGTGTCGCCGGGGCGGGTGGTCAGGGGCTTGCGGCCCTTAAGAACGGCTTCTTGCAGTTTAGCGGGGAAGCCACCAGGGGGCTGGCCGATGTCGCCTGCAAAATACCCCACGACCGATTCCGGGAAAGATAGATCGCGAGCGCGAGTTTCCAAATTGCTGGCATTAAGATCGTTGTTCATCATAAACAACGCTAGATCGCCGACCATTTTAGAAGACGGCGTGACCTTAACGATGTCGCCCAAGACGTCATTGACGACGGCGTACATGCGTTTCAATTCTGGTATGCGATGGCCAACCCCAACCGATTCTGCCTGGGGTTTCAGATTGCTGTACTGGCCGCCGGGGATCTCGTGAATATAGACATCCGCACTGGGGGCCTTCAGGCCGCTTTCGAAAGCGGCGTAGTAAGGGCGCACTTCTTCCCAGTAGTAGGTGAAATCCAGAAGGCGATGAAAATCCATGCCGGTGTCACGATCTTGTCCTTCAAGCGCTGCCACCACGGATTCCATGATCGGCTGGGAGGTGAGACTGGACATGGCCCCGAAGGCCGTGTCGACGATATCGACACCTGCTTCGGCAGCGTAGAGCAATGTCGCCGATTGTACACCTGCGGTATCGTGGGTGTGCAGGTGAATGGGCAATCCCACCTCGTCCTTGAGCGCTTTGATGAGGCGCCGGGCGGCAAAGGGGCGCAGAAGGCCGGACATGTCTTTAATGGCGAGAATATGGGCCCCGGCCTTTTCTAGTTCTTTCGCCATTTTCACGTAGTAGGCGAGGTCGTAGCGGTTGCGGCGCGGATCGTCGATGTTGCCGGTGTAACAAAGGGCTGCCTCGGCGATGCCACCTGCTTCCCGCACCATTCCGATGGCCGGCACCAGACCTGGTAACCAGTTCAGAGAATCGAAAATGCGGAAGATGTCCATGCCGGTTTTCACGGCTTCTTCAATGAATTTGCGAACCACGTTGTCGGGGTAGTTGGTGTAACCGACGGCGTTGGCGCCGCGAAGGAGCATCTGGAAAAGCACGTTGGGGATCTGCCGACGTAAAAGCGCAAGGCGTTCCCACGGATCTTCATGAAGAAAGCGCATGGCGACGTCGAAGGTGGCGCCACCCCACATTTCCAAAGAAAATAGACCCGACAACTGGCGGGCGACAGCAGGGGCGACCCGGGCCATGTCGTGTGTACGCAGGCGTGTTGCCATCAGGGACTGGTGCGCGTCGCGAAGGGTTGTGTCGGTGAGAAGCAGACGTTTCTGATCTTTGATCCAACCCATGAACCGGTCGGTCCCAAGCTGCTTCCACAGGTCCCGGGTACCGGGTGGGGGAGGTGATGACGGATCGTAGGCGGGGACCGGCGGCTTGCGCAGGCCCGCGGGCCGGGCACCCTTGACCTCGGGATTTCCGTTGACACTGACGTCGCCGATGAATTCAAGTAGTTTTGTCGCGCGATCGAAACGTTCTGCGAACTGAAGGAGAGCCGGTGTATCCGCGATAAACGTGGTGGTGGCGTCGCCTGCCCGAAACTGAGGGTGGGCGATCACGTTGCGCAAAAAAGGTAGGTTGGTCTTCACGCCGCGCACGCGCCATTCGGCCAGCGCACGATCCATCTTGTTGCAAGCCTCGTCGAAACTGAGCCCTGAAGCGCACACCTTGACCAACAGAGAATCATAAAAGGGAGTGATAAGCGCGCCGGAGAAAGCGGTGCCCGCGTCCAGGCGAATGCCGAAACCCGCTGCCGATCGGTAGTGGCTGATACGGCCATAGTCGGGAATGAAGTTGTTTTTTGGATCTTCGGTGGTGATGCGGCATTGGATGGCGAAACCACGCAAGCTGACGTCTTTTTGAGACGTGATACCGATTTCGGGGCTAGGCAGGGCGTAGCCTTCCGCCACGCGGATCTGGGATTTTACGATGTCGATGCCCGTGACCATTTCGGACACCGTGTGTTCGACCTGAACACGGGGGTTCATTTCGATGAAATAATGGTGCCCGTGGGCGTCGACCAGGAATTCGACGGTGCCCGCGTTGACGTACCCGACCGATGCTGCCAACCGCACGGCCTCGTCGCACAGGGTCGTACGCAGTTGGGGATCCAGGTGCGGGGACGGTGCGATCTCGACGACCTTTTGGTGTCGGCGTTGAACCGAACAATCCCTTTCAAAAAGGTGAACGGTGTGGCCATGAGCATCGGCCAAAATTTGCACTTCGATGTGTTTGGGGCGTTCAATGTATTTTTCTAGGAACACGTCGCCGCGGCCAAAGGCAGCGATGGCTTCGCGTTCGGCCTGGACCAGAAACTCGATAAGTTCGGGTTCGTTGGTGCAGACCCGCATGCCGCGACCGCCGCCACCAAACGACGCTTTGAGAATAACCGGGTAGCCGATGTCCCGGGCGAGGCGGGCGGCCTCGGCGGGCGAGGGGAGGGGTTCGTCGGTGCCGGGGACGACGGAAAGGCCAATCTTTTGGGCCTGGCGGCGGGCGGCTGTTTTGTCGCCCATCAATTCAAGGACGGTGGGCGAGGGGCCAATGAATTTGATGCCTGCGGCCTCGCAGGTCCGTGCGAATTCGGCATTTTCGGACAAGAAGCCGTACCCTGGATGGACCGCGTCGGCGCCCTGCCGTTTGGCGATGGCCACAATGCCCGGGATGTCGAGGTACGCCTTGATCGGGTCAAGCCCTTCGTCGAGCGCGTACGATTCGTCGGCCTTGTACCTGTGCAGGGCGGAGCGATCTTCTTTGCTGAAAATGCCGAGAGTGCGAATCCCGAGTTCAGTGCAGGCGCGGAAGACGCGAATGGCGATTTCACTGCGGTTGGCCACCAGAACGCGTTCGAATTTGCGGATGGACATAAGAAAAGATCCTTTTGGGTCGGGGCGAGAAAAGCGCCGCAGTTTAGCAGTCCCGGAGGGGTTAGGTGGTAAAAGCATGGCCTGCCGTCCGTGAAGCAAAAACCCGTCGATAGGAAACCTATGTCGGTCGCGCCTGTGACATGGGGAGCCCGATCGGATCGGCCGACGCCAATGCGGTGGTTTGCGGTGGCGGCGCCGGGGCTGCAGGACGTTGTATGCGCGGAATGTGAACGGCTGTCGGATGTGGGCGTTAGCGATCTAAAGGTTACGCCCGGAGGGGTTGAATTTTCGGGATCCCTGCAAGCGGGCTTGGCAGCAAATCTGCGTTTGCGGGTGGCGACGCGTGTCCTACTGCGGTTGGGCACGGTGCGGGCCCGCGAATTTGCGATATTGCGGCGGGCCCTCGATAAGATGCCGTGGAAGGACTACGCGCCCGTCGGCGTGCCTCTGAAGATCTCGGTGGCAGCGTCCCGATGTCGTCTGTATCACACGGGGGCGATTTCGGATCAGGTGGTGCAGGCTGTGCAAGGACGGGCCGGGAAACGCGAATTGTTGCCGGCAGAGGTTTGCGATGGGGATGATGATGGGGACGAGACACCGGCGGTCACGCGCATTCTTTTGCGCGGCGACAGGGACGTGTTTACGGTGAGCGTGGACGCATCGGGGGAGCTGCTGCACAGGCGCGGAGATCGCGTTGACATCGGCCGGGCGCCGTTAAGGGAAACCCTGGCGGCAGGGGTTTTGGCGTTGTGCGAATACGATCCGAAGCAGACCTTGGTGGATGGGATGTGCGGAGCGGGAACGTTCGTGCTGGAGGCGGGATCGATAGCCGAGGGACGTGCCCCCGGGCAAAACCGGTCGTTTGCCTGCGAGCGTTGGACGAATTTGACTGAGATAAGGAAGCATATCCTGGCTTCAGGGGTGAAGGCTGCGGGGGCGATTTTCGCCTGCGATCGAGATCCGGGCGCCCTTGTGATCACGCGCCGTAATCTGGTGCGGGCGCAGCTTGAGAACCGGGTGACGGTGGTCGAGACAGAGCTTGGGCATTGGCGTCCGCCGGGTGAGCCCGGGTTGGTGGTGGCGAATCCCCCGTACGGGCGTCGTTTGGCGTTATCGGGGACCCCAGAGCGGTTTTTTCGAGATCTGGGGCGGGGGCTAAGGACGCAATTTGGTGGGTGGCGTGCGGGAATCATCGTGCCGCAGGCACGGTTTGCGCAGGCGCTGGGGCTTCCGATTGAACGGAGCCACAGGCTGGTCAATGGGGGCCTAAAGATCGATGTCGTCATTTGTCGCGTTCCCACGGGGCGTTGAACCGCGCTCCATCCCGGGATCAGGCTAAAGTCCCCCTGTTCATGGAGGCACCTTCATCGCCTATGCGCGTCCGGGCAGCGCTGTTCACCGCGGTGCTCGGTTTTTTTCTTTTAACGGGCGGACGCGAAAAGCCTTGGGGGGATGCGACGCCGATATGGGAGGTGGCTGAAAGCCTCGTTCGCCGGGGGGACGTGAACATTCCCACGGCGTGGCCCCAGGATCTGCCCCGTGGCCGAGATGGACGCATATACGCGGTGGCACCGCTTGTGCAGTCCTTAGTGCATGTACCAGGGGCCTTTTTGCGGTACCTGCTGGGGTTGGTGGCGCCGCGAACCGCGCCCTACACGACGCCGTTTTTCAGCCATCTAGGGCCGGCGTTGTTGGGGGCAATTTTGTGCGGGATTTTTTTTGGATTTTTGCGCCGACAAGGAGTACGCGAAGTGGCTGCTCTGCTGGGTACGGCGGTGCTTGCGCTTGGAACGACCATTTGGGTCTATGCACGTTCGCCGTACGGTGAGGCGATTCAGGCCGTGGCGTTCTTGGGCCTCATCGACGCGGTGCTGCGAATAACGCCTGAGGCGCGAGGGCGCGATTTTGTCCGCGTCGGGGCTTGGGCGGGGCTTCTAATGGCGACAAAGCCCGTGTACGCAGCGGCCTGGCCAGGATTGATCTTCCTGACAGCGAGATCCGCTCGCGGACGCTGGCGGGGGATTGGTTTTACGGTCTTAGCGTCGCTGCCGTTTGTGGCGCTGATGCTTGCGTATAACTTTGCCCGCTTCGGTTCAGTGTTCAACGCGGGCTACGTTCTGAAACCATCGGGCGATCTTGTACGGCTATCGCCCTTTGGCGAACGATTGTGGCTGGGGCTGTGGGGGCTGTTCCTATCGCCAGGGAAAAGCGTGTTTATCTACAGCCCGCCGCTTCTGCTGTCATTGGCATCGCTGCGGTTTGCATGGGGGCGCTGGCGTGTGGGCTGGGTGACGCTGTTGGCGCTGGGCGGGCCCGTGGTGCTGATCTATGGGACGTTTCTGTTTTGGGCAGGCGACTATGCGTGGGGGCCGCGGTATCTAGTGTTTCTGGTCGCGCCGGTTTGGGCGTCTGCGGTGATTTGGTTGGATACGGTGAAGTGGCAAGGGAGGATTCATAAAGGGGCGGTCATCGTGGTGATAGCGATGGGAATCTGGGTGCAGGTGCTGGGGGTGGCGTTTTTCTGGGATCATTTCATTCGCATCAGCCAAGACGTGGCAACGCGGTGGCTGGGCGGACCGGATCGTTCAGGCGCGGCGACGGCGACCCACGACGGGTTATGTGGCGCCTGTTTTGAAGACACGCACGGCCTGCAGTGGTTGCCCGCCTTTCAGCCGGTGATGGGCCACTATTGGATGCTTCGGCATGTGGTGGCGGGTGATGACTGGGCAACAGCGTCTGTCGATGCGCCATGGCGAAGGTATTCGACCCTATCGGTGGATGTGCAGGATCGCTGGAAGCGGGTACGTCTGGATTGGTGGTTTCCGGAATTTCGGGCGGCGCACGAGGGGGCGGCCTTCACGATGCTAGTCGGATTCGCTGCGATGACAGGGGGAGGGGTGTTTGTTATCAGGCGCCGACGAAAAAACGCAGCTACGTCCCCGTGAACGTCAGCGTTTTATCGACCCGTTGCACGCGTACCACCTGTCCGGGGCGTACGGTGCCTAAAAGAATTGCTTCGGCCAGCGGATCTCGGATGCGCCGCTGGACGCAGCGTTTGACAGGGCGGGCTCCAAACGCGGGGTCGTAGCTTTCCTCGGCCAAGAGGGCGCGCGCTTCGGCGCTGACGTCCAGTTTTAGGTTTTGCTCGGCTAGCGATTTTTCCAGTCGTCGCAGCTGCAGATCGACAATGGAGGCGATCTGCACCGTACCTAAAGGGTTGAAGATCACGATCTCGTCGAGACGGTTAAGAAACTCGGGGCGGAAGTGTCCCCGCAGGGCGGAATCGACTTCGGCCTTGATACGTGCGCGATCGCCGTTGGCGGCCAAGATCGCGGGTGATCCCAGGTTGGACGTTAGGATGACCACGGTATTGGAAAAACTGACTGTGCGGCCGCGGCTGTCGGTTAACCGGCCGTCATCCATCAATGCCAAAAGCACATTGAAGACATCGGGATGCGCTTTTTCAACTTCGTCGAACAGAACCACAGAAAAAGGTTTCCGACGGACAGCTTCGGTCAACTGCCCGCCATCTTCGAAACCCACGTATCCGGGAGGGGCGCCGGTCAGGCGTGAAACGGCGTGTTTTTCCATATATTCCGCCATATCCAGGCGGCACAGCGCATGTTCGTCGTCGAAAAGAAATTCGGCCAGGGCCTTGGTCAGTTCAGTTTTTCCGACCCCCGTTGGTCCCAGGAACAGGAAAGATCCGATGGGTCGTCCAGGATCGGCAAGACCCGCGCGGGCGCGTTTGATCGCGTGCCCGACGACCTTTACCGCCTCGTCCTGTCCAACGACACGTTTGCGTAGGCGATCTTCGATCTGCAGTACCTTTTGCCGTTCGGCCTCCAACATTCGGTTTACGGGAATGCCCGTCCAATCAGCTACGACGCGGGCGACATGAACCCCTTGGCATGAGTCCTCCAGAAGTGGCTCTGTCCCCTGGGCCTCGCGCAGGCGGGCCTCAGCCCGAAGAACGGCGGTCTCCAGGGCAGGAAGTTTTCCGTAGCGGATTTCGGCCGCGCGCGAGAGGTCGCCTAGACGTTCGGCCGCTTCGGCATGAACGCGTGTTGATTCCAGTGCCGCCGCCGCCTCACCCAGCGACGTAATGATTTGCAGTTCCGCCTGCCATTTGGCGTGCAGGGGCACCAGTTGATCCGACAAGGCAGCAAGCTGCCTTTCGCGGTCTTCCCGCAACGCCTGTGGTTCAGCGCCGCGTTCCTTGCGAAGGGCTTCGATTTGTACGCGGAGGCCACGCGCCTTTCTTTCCAAAGCGTCCAATTCATCGGGCCGGGAATCCAGTTCCAGCCGCAATCGACTGGCGGCCTCGTCCAGCAGATCGATGGCCTTGTCCGGCAACGCGCGACCGGCCAGATACCGGCGCGATAGTTTGACCGCTGCCAAAAGGGCTTCATCCAGAACGCGTACGCGGTGGCGTTCTTCGTAGCGGGGTTTCACCGCGCGTAACATGGCAAGGCACGTGTCCTCATCGGGCTCAGCCACAAGGACAGGCTGCAACCGTCGTTCAAACGCAGGATCTTTTTCAATGTGCAGGCGGTATTCGTCCGGTGTTGTGGCACCGATAATGGTCAATTCCCCGCGGGCGAGGGCGGGTTTGAACAACTCGGCGGCATCGAGGCCGCTTTCACCTTGACCGGCGCCCACCAGGGTATGCAATTCGTCGAAAAACAGAAGAATTTCGCCGTCAGCATCGCGGACTTCGGCCATCAGCCCGCGGATTCGTTCTTCGAATTCCCCGCGGAATTTTGCGCCCGCGACCAGCTGGCCTACGTCCAGCCCCAACAGTTGTTTTCCCCGCAGGCTGTCGGGTACGTCCCCTTCGGCCATCCGCTGCGCCAGCCCTTCGACAATAGCGGTCTTACCCACCCCAGGATCGCCCACCAACACGGGGTTATTTTTTCCACGGCGTCCCAAGATCTGGACCATGCGGCGGATTTCATTGTCGCGCCCAACCACCGGATCCATTTTTCCACTGCGTGCTTCGGCGATCAGGTCGCGGGCGTATTTTGCCAGCAACGGGCGGTGGGTGATCTCGGTTGGCGGCGGTGGTGGCGTGGGCGATGGCGGCGATTCAGTCGAGGAGGTGAGCTGTTCCAAGCGAGGTAGCGTCAGCCCCCGGTCACGTAGCAATTCCGCCGCCGCCGAGCGGGTTTCTAGCGGAATGCCGACCAGAAGATCCAGGGGCCCCACGGTCGTAGCGCCACGTTCCTGTGCCTCAACCTGGGCAACGTCCAAAAGACGTAACACCCGCTCGCCTAGAAAAACCTGGGCGCCTGGGCGTTTCGGTGAACCGGAGAGTGCCTGTTCCAACCCGCGCTGCAGGCCATCGGCGTCGACCTCGGCGCGGGCCAGCAGGGCGACAACGGGTGCCGTTGTTAAAAGCCCTAGCAGCAGGTGTTCGAGTTCAACCGCGTCCTCGTCCCGCGTCCGCGCCAGGCGTTGCGCGGCGATCAAAGCCTGGCGCGCGTCGGCCGCCAGAAAATCGAATCTCACCCTATTTTCTCGATCGCGCGCACTCGACGTAGCGCAGCCTCAGATCATAGAGCAGGCCGGTCAACAGTTCGGTCTCTTCCACCGACAGGTTGTTGCGGGTCTTTTCTTCCAGCAGCGACAACACGTCGATGGTCTGCTGGGCCAAGGGAAGGCTTATCCCTTCTGTCTTACCGTCGGGCCCTGGCAGGGCGCCTAGATGCATCAGGGCTGAGCTGCCAAGCGACATGACGAAAGTGGAAAAATCCACCCCTGTGCTGGCAATAGGTTGGTCGATGCGCATGGGTTCCTTCCGATGTGACCCTTCGGTCGCACCGGGGGGAACCATACGGCGACCGGGGCTGAACTTTCCAGCGCTTAGTTCGAATCGCCTTCGAGCGCGTCGTCGCGGTCGGGGCCGACCCCGGTTAGCTCGCCGCTGCGTTCTTCGGGGGGGCAAATCTTGTCGCGGACATCGGGAAGGGCCTTCAAGTGTTTCTCGAAATCCTTGCGGGTCGTCAGCCCCTTCTTGATGTGCCGATCAATGACGCGGTTGTCGAACAGGGCGGGGTTCTTCAGCTCTTCTTCGCGGCTCATGGGTGGGGGCTAGCGTCCGGGGCGCCTCACGTCAAGTGGCGGTGTGCGAAGTGTCTGGGTGCAGGACCAATTCCGGCCCGTTGATGACGTAATCGGTCGAAAAAAATATATCATCTGCGGTGATGCAGCCGCTTTCCCCTCATTTGGGATCGGCCCGGATTGGTCGGGCCTTGGCGGGCGTGGCTGGTTTGGTGGTCGTGGTGGTTGCCTTGCTGGCGGTGGCCCATCCCGACGGGCGCTTGTCGGCCTATCTGATTAACGGGGTCACCGGGGCTTTTGCGGTTTTTGGAGCCGTGTCATGTTATCTCCGCGCGCGCGCCGAACCGGCAGCCGCGCGTGGTTTTCGCATTCTTGGGGTCACGGCTGGCGTTGGCGTGTTCGTCGCTGTCGGAGGCATTGTAACTCTTGCCGCTAACCCCGATCCAAGGTTTTCGCCTGTCTATCCGTCACTGGGAGATTGGTTCAATGTCCCCGTTTTGATTCTTCTGGCGATCGGAAGTTTGGGCTGGCCTGGCACCGCGGGAACCAAGGCGCCTCGTGGACAGACAGCTCTGGATGGCGCCATTTTTGGTGTTTCCTGCTTCATGATCTCCTGGGCCCTCGCCCTGGGGGATCTGACGGCGGCCTCTGGAATCGTGCCTTTGGCCAAGGCGGCAGCGATTGGCACGTGGGTGGGGGTCACCTTTGATCTTGGGATTATCGTGTACGTCTGCGCCCGGCGGCCCAGCCTGTACGCAGGCCCTGTCGGGATGGTGGGCTTGGGCGTATTGCTGGGAGCGGTCAACACCTTGCTGCTGACGGTGTTGGCGTTGCAGGGCCGGTACTACATGGGGCACGTGGTTGACCTCTTCGGGCTAGCGGCGTACACGGCCAGCGCCGTTGCCCCTTGGCTTCCTGCGCGTGTCGCGGCTGGGGGTCAGGCCGCCCAAGGAGCTGTCGTGCGTTCGCCCACGATGACGGACGCGTTGCCGTATCTGCCCGCATTGGTGTGCCTACCGATCTCGGTTCAACATCTGCTGGGGGCGGGGTCGCGTGACCTCGTGTTCATTGGGTTGGCGGGGGCCGTGTTCATCCTGATTTTGGTGCGGCAGTTCCTTTCGCTGCGGCAGGTGAGGGCGCTGTCAGTGGATCTGGAACAGAAGGTTGCTGAACGCACGGCTGAACTGCGCCAAAGCCATGAGGCCTTGGCAAAAAGCCAACGGATGGAAACGGTGGCGACCCTGGCCGGGGGCATTGCCCACGATTTCAACAACATGCTGACGGTGGTGACCGGAGGCGTGTCTGCGGCGCGGGACCATATGCCTGAAGCGGGGCAACGCGCGCTCGATCTGATCGACCAGGCGGCGGCGCGTGCGGCGGCTTTGACCCGGCAGTTGCTGACGTTTGCACGGCGTCAGGTGATTGAGGCGCGGATCTTCTCGCCCGCCGAACGCCTGACCGATCTTGACAAGCTGATCAGGCGGGCAATTGGAGATGCCATCGCGGTGCAACTGCGGATCGAGGGGGATCCTGGGACCGTGCGCATGGATCCGGGCCAGTTTGAACAGGTGGTCATGAATCTGGCTGTCAACGCCCGTGATGCCATGCCGACCGGGGGAATTTTGATCATTGGTCTGTGTCGAGCCGACCGTGAAGCGACCGTCCGGGCGATGGGGGATCGGCGCACGGGAAGTGTTTTTGTCTGTTTGACGGTGCAGGACACGGGGATTGGCATGTCGGAGGCGGTGAAGGCCCGCATTTTCGAGCCATTTTTCACGACCAAAGGCCCTGATCAGGGGACAGGGTTGGGGTTGGCGACCACCTATGGAATTATTGAAACGGCTGGCGGCGCCATCCTGGTCGACAGCGCGCCTGGGGCTGGGACCCGATTCGAATTGTACCTGCCGGTGACCGACGGTCCGGTGCTGCCAACGCCCGAATCGCTGGCACCGCTGGCGGCCGCGCGTGGCAGTGAAACGTTGCTTGTGGTCGAAGACGACCCCGACGTGCGGGCCCTCTTGGTCATGTCGCTGGGCGAGCAGGGCTATACGGTCCTGCAAGCCGCCGACGGATTAGAGGCTGTTGAATGCGCCCGGGCCTTTGCAGGGCGCATCGCCCTGATTGTTTGCGACGTCACTATGCCTCGCCTTGGAGGGCGGGACGCGGTGGCGCTGATCCGACAGCAGCGCCACCAGATCTCGGCCCTATTCATCTCTGGCTATCAGGAAGACGAGTCGATTCGTGAGGCCTTGTCGCAGGAATCAGCAAACTTCCTAGCCAAGCCGTTTTCGCTCCAGGCGCTGCACGGTCGGGTTCGTGAGCTGTTAGCCGCCGATGGCTATTTGTCGCCAGGCAGCCGGTAGCCCACGGCAGGCAGGCCTTCGCTGCGCCTGCGCATGAACGTAGGGGAGTCAAGTTCGCTGTCCTCGATCCCCAAATCTTCGAACGCGGCGCCGGGCGGCGGGGTTCGGCGGGCGGTCATGGGGGCACTAGGCGGTGGGGTCATGGGAGACAGCACGGCGGGCCGAATCACAGGCCGTTCGCTGGGTACTTGATTTTGCCAATCTGACACTTGTGCGGCCCCGGCAACCCCATACGGAGCGGTCATTGTGGCGACGGGCACCCGGGTCATGGGCTGCGCCCAAAGGCCGCCCGTGGGGTACGGTTCGGTGGCAACCTCAGCGTAGTCCGTGGGCTCCGTTGGGGGAACCGCCTGGGCCACGGCCATCGGCGCGGGCGATGAGGTCATCGGCGGCCCGGACATGGGGAACGCCATTTGTTGCAAGGCCGATCCCCGTCCCGTCTGACGACCAAGCGGCGGCTGCGCCTCGGCGATGGCGCGGTTGTGAAATCCGGTCGCGATGACGGTGATGCGAACTTCATCGGTCAGGTTTGGATCGATAACCGATCCAAAGATGATATTGGCGTCGGGATCGGCGGCCTCCTGAATCAATCCGCAGGCCTCGTTTACCTCGGACAGGGTCAAATCGGGCCCGCCCGTGATGTTCACCAAAATACCGGTGGCACCGTTTATCGACACATCTTCTAGCAAGGGGGAATTGATGGCGGCCTGGGCGGCGTCAATCGCTCGTTTTTCACCGGTGCCGCGCCCGGTGCCCATCAGGGCGCGTCCCTGGCCCGTCATGATGGTGCGCACGTCAGCAAAATCTACGTTGATCAGGCCAGGCACCATCACGAGGTCGCTGATGCCGCGCACAGCGTTTAGGCACACGGCGTCCACGATGCGGAACGATTCGCTCAGCGTCATCTTGTTCCCCGCGAGGGCCACAAGGCGATCGTTGGGGATCACGATGAGCGCGTCGACCGCTTTGCTCAGGGCCTCGATGCCCGCGGCGGCCTTTTTCTTCCGCTGCATGCCTTCGAACACGAAAGGTTTTGTCACAACGCCCACGGTTAGTGCACCCAGATCTCGCGCCACCTGCGCAATGACCGGCGCGGCCCCCGTGCCGGTGCCGCCGCCCATGCCGGCGGTCACGAAGACCATATCCGCACCCCGAAGAACCTCGCCCAGTCGGGCGGCGTCCTCGATGGCGGCCGCAGCGCCGATTTCCGGATTGGCGCCCGCGCCCAGTCCCCGGGTTAGGTTACGTCCGATCTGCACCTTAATGGCGGCCAGGTTCGTGTCCATCACCTGCGCGTCCGTGTTGGCCGCAATGAAGTCCACGCCCTGCACCCCACCATCGATCATGGTGTTGACGGAGTTCCCGCCTCCGCCGCCCACACCGATGACCTTGATCTTCGGGCCGGGGTTCTCGTCAGCGAATTCGAGCATCTTGTTCTCCCTCTCGTCACAATTGGTCGCACGTCCCGAAGGCCTGCGCCAATTTTTGAATGATTTTTTGCTAAAATGCGCTCGAAAGCGCCCTACGGAAGCGTCCCCACAACCCCGGTCGCGTCTTTTCCGCCACCGAATCCAGTTCGTGCTGGCGCCGACCGCCGTACAGAACCAGCCCCACGCCCGTTGCATACGCCGGGGATTTGACCACTTCGGCCAGTCCACCGACGCCCTTGGGAATGCCAAGCCTTACAGGTATCCCTAAGATCTCTTCAGCTAGCTCTGCCATGCCCGGAAGGTGCGTGGCGCCACCTGTGATGACCGCTCCGGAAGCCAAAAGATCTTCACATCCCAGGCGGGCGATTTCTGCCTTCACCAAGGAAAAAATCTCTTCGACGCGGGGCTGTACGATGTCGCGGCACAACATCTGGCGGGACAGAATGCGGGCGGGGCGGCCGCCCACCGACGCCACTTCGATGGTTTCTTCTTCACCCACCATGCTGGCTAGGGCACATCCGGACTTGTGCTTGATCTTTTCAGCTTCGTGGGGGGGTGTGCGCAGCCCGTAAGCGATGTCGCTGGTCAACTGGAACCCCCCGATGGGGATGACGCTGGTGTGGGCGACCGACCCATCAGTGAAAACGGCAATGTCAGTGGTTCCGCCGCCGATGTCGACAAGGGCCACCCCCAGGCCTTTTTCGTCTTCTTCGAGAACCGCCTCGCCTGATGCCAGGGGTTCAAGCACGATGTCTAGGACTTCTAGATCACAACGATGGCAACATTTAATGATGTTCTGGGTCGCGGCGGCGGCGGCGGTTACGATGTGAACCCGGGACTCCAGCCGCACCCCACACATGCCCAGCGGTTCGCGCACACCGTCTTGGCCGTCGATCTTATATTCCTGCGGCAGCGCATGGACGATATGCCGATCTACCGGCAGCGCGATGGCGCGGGCTAGGTCTAGGACCTTGGCCACGTCGGCATTGCGCACTTCCTTGTCCTTGATGGCGACGGTTCCGGTTGAATTGACGCCCTTGATGTGGCCGCCAGCGATGCCGACGTAGACCTGTGAGATTTCACAGCCGGACATGCTTTCGGCTTCTGCGACCGCCTGTTTGATAGCGGCGACCGTGGAATCAATGTTGACGATCACGCCCTTTTTCAGCCCGCGCGATAAATGGGTGCCGACCCCGATGACGTCGAGGCCTTCTTCGGTGATTTCGGCCACCACACACGCGATTTTGGTCGTGCCGATGTCCAGACCCACGATGATGTCCGAGCTGCGCTTGGCCATGTCCCTGTCTCCGTTTTCTGTCAGTCGATGGGTTGGGGCTGGTGCGTGTTGACCAGCAAATTGTCTGGGGCGCCAGCTTGCGACGGCGAAACGCCGCCCGCAGCTTTTGCCGCCCGAGCGTTGGCGCGGGCCTGTTCTTTGAGAAATCGTTCTTTTGCCACTGTTTTTAGTCGAGCCCGTTCGGTGTCCGCCGCTGCCGCCGCCGCCGCCTCTTCGATAGGGTCCGGGTCCATCGACACCGGCACCAGACCGCCAAGGCCCCCATCCAGATGCACGAGCCGCAAGCGCCCGAGCCCACCCCGTCCCCCGACGCTAACAGCTTCGAGGATCCGGTCCAACTGCGCCAATTTTTCATCATATCGCCCACGACCCAGTCGGATCTCGGCGCCTCCCTCGAAGAAAAACAAGGTGAAGCCGTAGCGGGAATGGATATGCATTTCGCCGGCTTCGGGCCGGTCAAAGGCGCCCCGGGTGCGCCAGGACCCCAGAACCGTGAGGGCTTCGCGAAACGCGCCTTCGGCTGCGCCCTGGGCATCGACATACGTTGCGCGATCAATGCCGGTCAGCACGACCAACCCGTCGGCCTCTTCCATGGTGGCACGTTTGAAGGGGCGCCCGGCTTCGTCAATTAGGTAAAGCGCGCCTAGCGCCACCACAGCCGCCGCCTTCCGTTCACTGACGTCAATGACAAGCGATGACGGCAATTGCCGCTGCACCCGCACAGTTGCAGTCCAGGGGTGCCGTGCGATGCGCGCGGCGACCGCGTCGGCGTCGATTTGCAGAAGTGGATCGCCGATCGTCACCCCTGATAGATTCAAAATGTCGATCCGGTTCAACCGAGGCCCGGTTGAAATTGAAACGGTGCTTAGCGAAAAGTGTGGGGACGTAAGAACGTGGGCGTAACCCTTCTGAGCACCCAAGAAAACCGCCAGGACCAGTCCGGCTGCGCCCGAAACGAGCCCCGCCACCTTCGTCACGCGCCACACCCTGCCCGCAAAAGCCAGCAACCCCAGTTTCAAGCGGACAAGCCGGGGCAATCGATCAGCTCCCGATCGCCGGTTCGACCGGCGCCGGTGCATTACGCCTCTGCGGGAGGCATCGTCGTACTCGACGTTCACCCATCGAAGATCGCCCCTTGGGAGGCGGCGTCCAGTTTTTGCATCAACTGCTGTACGAAGGTTCAGTCATGGAACGCATTCAAATGTAAGGACGGCGGGCCCCAGTTTCTGTATGAAAGCAATCATGTTCAATCACATTATTTTCTTGAAAGTGAAAAATCAGGCGGATATCTCGCGGGTGCGCGACGCTTTGTTGTCGTTGCAGGAAAAGATCCCACAACTTAAACACGCTGAAGTCGGGATCGACATTCTGAAAACCCCACGGTCTTTCGATATGTCGTTTATTGCCCGCTTTGATTCACGTGGGGATTTTGAGACCTATTCGAATCATCCGGCCCATAACCCGGTCGCGGATTTCATCCACAGTCTGATAACTGACGCCGCGGCAGTCGACTACGAGGGCTGAGGCGCCGTATTCGTGCCCGGTTTCTAAGGCCAGTGGCCGATCTGGGGCGCGAGTTTGAAGAATGCGTCGTATTGGTTCACCTCGGCGCCCAGTGTGGCGAAGCGGCCGTCATGATAAAAGCCGCCCTTCAGGTGGGCAAACAGACCTTTGAGTGGCGATGTCCGGTAGGCCCTATCAGGCGAGCGTTTCGCCTGAAAATCGTCGATGCCGATTTTGGCGGCGGCGTGCATGTTCCACCCGGGCTCTGTGAAAAGTGGCGGGACGTGACAGCCCGCGCACTTCCCCGTTCCTTTGAATACCAACCGACCGCGTACCGCCGCCGTTGCATCGAAGCTGCCTGCCGCTGCCGTCGGTGCCGCAATGGCAAGCTGATAGATGTGGAGGTTGGCCAACTTCGGCGTCACGAGGTCGGGGTCGTTCCGAACATTTGCGAAGCCAGCCTTCACCGCGATCGGGAACCGGGGGGTTCCGTCAGCCGTCTTGGCGTTTAGACGGGGATCGTAGAAGGAGCCCTGTCCGTGCCTTTCCAACTTCGCGACGAATGCGTTCCAGGGTGCGACACCTCCCCATCCGGTCCAGGTGTGCAGGTTCACGCCGGCCAGCCCGAATACGGGCGGAATCAGCGTCGCGCCCTTACGCCATCCGGCTTGAACGCCTTGCCTTCAAGGAATACTGCGGCGTCGAACTTCCCGGTGAGATACCCATGTGGATATGCTAATGCGACCGCTATGCCCGCGTGGACGAGCTCGAAATCGCGGTCTACTGGGGCCGAATGGCGACCGTTAGCGCGTAATGACCGTTTCGCGCGGGTGACGGTAGCGTAGTAGCTTTGGGTGCTCGGCTGCCTTGCCCACAGCAGAACGACCCTCGAAGACACCTCGACCATCACACCGGGGGCAGAATCGTACCGGGAGCGGTTCCGCAGGCCGCCCCATGTGGATTACAGGCGGTCCTTCGACCGGTCGCCGCGCGATCATGCCGCCGTCGAAACGGCCTGTGGTGCGGAATTTCGGGATCTTGTCATCGCACACGCAAACAAATCGTGCCGACCATCGGGGAAGACGCGTCGGTGCCGGCCGAGGCAGCACCCCAGCCAAAGGCGGACCAAGGCGGGAGGGGAAGCAAGTACATCCCGCGGCGTGAATTTCTGAAAAGGACGTTCGGCATCGACATCGTGTGTCCTAGTTGCCAGGGAGAGATGCGGCCTATCGTGCTTGTGAGGACAGAAGCCGTGATCAAGAAAATACTGGCGGCGATGGGGCTGCCCCCCTTCGGCCCGAAGGCCGCGTGCGCGCGTTCACCACCTGAAGCGGACAGTGGTGGTGGCGAGGTAGATGACGGACAAAGCGGCTGGTCAAACTAACTGGAAAGCACCTGGGGCAAAGCGGGGCGGTGACGACGATACAGCGGGCCAGTTCTGACCTGCGGGTGAACCGACACTTTCACATCTGGTTTTGGGGGGTGCGATCGTGCACCGTGCGGCCCGGCGGTCCGTCAAATAAGGCGCCGATCGATGGCGAATCACCGACCCGCCGGGTTGAGACTCGCTTGGCCCAGGATCTGCATCATTATTTTCGAATGAAACAGACCACAGCCCGCCAGATTTGCCTTGCTTCTCGTCCAAAGGGTTTGCCAACGCCTGAGAATTTTGTGCTTCAGACCGCAGAAATCCTACCGTTGCGAGCCCATGAGGTTTTGGTGCGCAATCTCTTCATGTCGGTCGATCCCTACATGAGAGGACGCATGAATGAGGGTCAATCGTACGTTCCACCCTTTGAAGTCGGTCAACCCCTTGAAGGTGGGGCCGTTGGGGAAGTGGTCGAAACGCGCGCGCACGGCTTCAATCAAGGCGACGTGGTGTTTTCGAAGTTTGGGTGGCGGGAATCGTTTGCAGCGCCATCGTCGGCATTGCGGCTTCTCAATCGTGAGTTTCAGCCTCTCTCCATTCGTCTTGGGGCCTTGGGTATGACGGGGCTGACGGCATGGGTTGGACTAAATTTGGTCGACGTTAAGGCAGGGGACGTCATCTACATTTCTGGAGCAGCAGGGGCCGTCGGCAACATGGCCGGCCAACTGGCGAAGTTGCGCGAATGTCGTGTGATCGGATCCGCAGGTTCGAACGAAAAAGTTGATTCCCTCCTTAAAGAATGTGGCTTTGATGTGGCATTCAATTACAAAAGCGGACCCCTCTTGGAACAGCTCAAGCGCGCGGCGCCGGATGGGATTGATGTGTACTTTGACAACGTCGGCGGGGAGTTTCTCGAAGCGGCGTTGTCGGTCCTTCGTCTCCACGGTCGTATCATCGCGTGCGGCGCCGTCGCTGGTTACAACGAAAAGGCGCCGCTGCCCGGGCCATCAAATTTGATGAACATCGTCGGCAAGCGACTCACGATGAAAGGCATGATCGTCGGCGATTGGCTAGAACGACAGGAGGAATTTGAAGCAGAGGTTGGGGGATATTTTCGAGCGGGACAACTGCAAAACCGAGAAACCGTCGCCGAAGGACTAGAGGCAGCGGTGAACGCTTTCATCGGGCTATTCCATGGAAAAAACGACGGAAAAATGGTTGTGAGACTAGGCTAAATCATTTTCGCGGGTCGTAGGAGCATGATACCAACGACCAAGGCATCGACATCTTTTTCGGTGGCATCTACGACGGCGCCGTGCGGGGCCAACGACCGTGAGGCGAGCGTGCAAAGCATGGCCGAGTTTCGGTCAGGGCATTTGCCGGGTATCCGGGCAAGGACTGCTCTTCGACAGGAGGATCCCTGCCAACTGCATCCTAAGCCGCGATGATCGCTTTAAGCGCACGTGTCGTGGCCGCGTTCGCGAAGGTTTCATAAGCGTCGAGGATACGGTCAAAGTGAAAGTGATGTGTGATGAGTTGGCTCGGATCAAGCTTGTCGGATCGAAGGCAGTTAAGGAGCATAGGCGTGCTGACGGTGTCGACCAGCCGTGTCGTAATGGTAACGTTTCGATCCCACAGTAACTGAAGATGCAGATCTACTTTCGTTCCATGGACGCCGATGTTGGCGATGGTACCGCCCGGCGCGACGATATGTTCGCACAGCTCGAAAGTCGCGGGAATGCCTACCGCTTCTATAGCTGCGTCGACCCCGCGATCGCCCGTAACTTTCATGACCCCCTCACGGGCCTTGCCGTCGGTACTATTAATGACCGTGGTAGCCCCCAAACGTTTTGCGACTTCAAGGCGATGGTCGTCTACATCGACCACAATGATCTTCGAAGGAGAGTAAAGTTGCGCCGTAAGCAGCGTGGCCAGCCCAATGGGGCCCGCGCCTATGATCGCCACAGAGTTGCCAGGCTGAACCTTGCCGTTGAGCACGCCGCACTCGAAACCAGTGGGGAAAATGTCGCTCAGCATCACCAGTGTCTCCTCGTCCACGCCCGCAGGAATGGGGTAAAGGCTTGTATCGGCATGGGGAATGCGGACGAACTCGGCCTGCGTTCCGTCGATGCGATTGCCGAGTATCCATCCGCCCGTTGTGCAGTGCGAGTACATGAGTTTGCGGCAATAGTCGCATTTCCCACAGGAACTAATGCAGGAGACCACGACCCGGTCGCCTTGTTTAAAAGCCGCGACCGCTTCCCCCGCCTTGTCAATAACCTACACCCTCATGGCCAAGGATTCGACCGGGATGACAACTTGGTACATCGCCGCGCAGAATATGCAGGTCGGTCCCGCAAATGGTGGTCTTTGTTAT
>JAYUUT010000161.1:0-9817 GCA_043754455.1 Myxococcales bacterium | reverse complement strand
ATGGGCCCTGCAAATCATAGACGGATCAGCCTTTGGTCTTGCCTACGGCCTTGTCACAAACTTCCAGCCGGATCCCGGCGCGACGTATCTGGACGACACGGCGTTGACGCCCGGGGCGTGCGATTTTCGGACCTACAACGCTGATGGCACAGTGGCGGCTGTGTTTAATGAGGACTGGGACAGCGCCATCAATGGCTGGCTGTCGCCCCTGCGTGAAGGCGCGCCCGAAGTGCAGGACGCGACGGCGCAGGTGGGACCGACGGTCCATAGGATCACGCGCAGAAAGACCGACAACACTGGAGATTATTTTTCGCCGAAGTTTGGGATCGCGCCGGGGGATTATTGCGCCAGCGCGCAGATCAAATGGGTCGGTGGGGGGACGCCTTCGCTGGGGTACCAGATTTATGATGCCGGGGGATTGGCAATGGGGGGGACGGCTGTGAACTGGGTCTTGGGCAAGGCTGACCAGGGGGTCCTTGTGTCAGCGACCGAAACCGACTGGAAGAAGTACCAGGGGACAGTCACCGTGCCGCCTGGTGGCGCGAAGATGCGTTTGACAACGGCTTTGTCCACCGGCGGGGCCAAGGACGGGACACCCGACGATGCCAGTTTCGACGGCATCGTGGTGGTGCCGGGCGCGTGCGCGCCGCCCGTGTGTGGTCTGGTCGCGAGCAATCCGTGTCCCCTGCCGTTCGTAGAGGACTGGGAAGCGGGGCCGGATCGTTGGACGTCTCCGGTCGGTCCTCCGGTGTTGGTGAACACCCTCGACCTCGTCCATGGAACAGCGCAACTGCTGGCCACCGACGTACCAGGAACGGAATATCAGTCCCCATTTCTAGTGCCTGATCCTACCCATACCAGTGGTCAATTCTGTGTTGCCCTTGATGTCAAGTGGGAAAGTGGTGCCCAGCCAAATCTATACCTCGACCGTTTTGATTCTTCAGGTACGCGCATCAACGAGCATGCGCTTGTCGGAACGGCCCCAGGAAGTGACTCGATGGGCGGCTGGGTAAATTCTGTTCTTTCCGACTCAACCACCTGGCACCGGTACATAAAGACCGTCAGCCTTCCCTCCGACACGGCAGCGGTGCGGTTGATTTCGCTGCTGAACGCTGACAACAGGATCGATGGTGATTCGCGAACCTTGATTGACAACGTTGAAATTCTGCCCGGGGCTTGCGCGCTCGGCGCGGGTGAAAACGTAATTTTCTCTGAAGACTGGGACGGCGACAGAAAAGCCTGGGCCGATCCCAACGGCAACGGTGTTGTGCTGGAACAAGATTCCTCATCACCGTCCGGCCCCACGGTTCACAAGATCGACCGGGTTGCCACCTATGGGGACTATCAATCGCCAAGGTTCGACGTAGCGCCCGGACCCCATTGTGTTGTCGCGCAAATAAAATGGAAAAGTGGACGTCCTCCCTTCGTCGGGATGAATTTTTTTGGTTCCGACGACTCGGACCTCGGCCAGTCATGGGCTATCGGGTCGTCCGACTATGGTTCGGCAGTCTCGCCGGTTTTTACGGGGCCATCCGATTGGGATCGCTATCAGAAGACAATTGAACTTCCCTCGGGCGTTACCTCCGCAACCATGATTACCGAGCTTTGGAATGACGGACTGGGAAAGGATGGCGATCCCGTTGCGACTTTCGACGGCCTGAGCATCACCCGGGGCGCATGCGGGGCCGATCCCTGCGCCGACGGTGCTTGTGCCATCCAGCCTTACCTTTCTTGTAAGATCCATCGAGAAGGTGGGGTTGTGGCGGTCCTTGGATACAAAAATCGGACCGCCTCCAACGTCCACGTCCCCGTAGGATCTACCAATCTAGTCACAATAGTTGCCAACGGGGCAGCAGAAAGTCTCCCTAGGGGACAGCCTGAATGGTTTACGGGATCGACGGCCACGCAGCCGACGCACCCGATGGCCTTCTCCGTAGAACTCGACTCTGATGAGACACTAACCTGGACTGTTAGGGGAAAGTCAATATCGGTCAACGCGACGTCAGTCCCAGAGGATGAATGCACCGAAAACCTTGCCGGCAAAGACGGTCCGGCGGTGATTATTGGGGCCCATGAATTTACTTACCATGTTGACCCAGGAACGATTGCCAACAATGCGGTTCAGAGCGTCGGAACGCCCGGTGTGCCTACCCCCGGCGGAATAAGCGGCGGCGTGACTGTCACTCCCGGTGGGGAGGCAACGTATCAAATTCCGATCAAGATCCCGGCTGGGCGACGTCTCTCGCCTTCGCTTGCGCTTTCTTACAGCAGCCAACGCGGCAACGGGCCAGCCGGCGTTGGATGGGGGCTTTCTGGTTTGTCCGAGATTAGCGTGTGCCCAACAGATCTGCGTCACGAAGTGGCGAATAAACCTGTTGCGTTTGATGGTAACGATCCTCTGTGCCTCGATGGACAGAAACTTATCGAGGTCGTGGGAATGAGTGTGGGTGATGCCTACTTGAAAGCTGATGCCGGTGAACGAGAATTCAGAACGGAACGCGCCAACGACAGCCGCATCATTGCGCGCGCGAGCCCCGGCGCCCCATCACAAGTGCCCCCGTACTTTGAAGTTGCTACGAACGACGGGAAGGTCATGACCTATGGGATTCACCCAAACTACGTCGCCACGTTTGACAAAGATCCCGTCGATTCAAAACCAAGGCTTGGGCGCCCGCTGCGGGTAACTTCGGCCGTTGTCGCACCAATCCAGGTGACGACGCAATGGCCGCTGACACAGATCAGGGATAGGTTCGGAAACCGCGTGGACTTCATTTACGAAGTGAGCGTTTCTGGGGCAAATGACCAGTTGTACGAACATCGAATCCGAGAAATTCGATACACAGGAAAAGGATCAGAACTAGGGCGTCGCGCCGTCAAGTTTGTCTACGCTGATCGCCCGGCAAAAGACCGCCTAGACTCCTGGTTTCGCGGTACCAATTTCCAGGTCACAAAACTTCTAAAGAGGATCGAAACCTACGCACCGCAGACCAATGCGATGGGGGCGGCGGCAACTGAAAAACCCATCTTGTCCTATCGCCTTGGTCATCGAATCAGCACGGCCTCTGGCAGAAGCCTTCTTGAAAAGGTCGAGCAGTGCGAGGCTGGAGGGAATGGGGCGTTTGATGAACAGGGAGACGATGTCTGTCGTGGCGTGGCTTCCTTTGATTGGGAAGCGGGCGACCTTGGTTACGAAGCCATCGACACGAAAATTGCCGACGCCTTGCCGGTAGGTGCTGAGGGTGATTACGGATCGCTTTCCGTCGCAGATATGAACGGAGACGGAAAAGCCGACATCTATTTCCCGGTCATGCGGGGAGGCAAACGCTCGCACAAGGTCTACCTAAGCAGTTCAGGTGGGGTGTCTGGTCCCGGACTCACGGAATTTACTCGTTCAGGCGCTCGCGCGCCGTTTGACTTTGCGACCGAGATTGACACGTCTTTGGGGTACAAGAACCAGATGGTCTTCGTAAATCCTTGGACCATGGATCTGGACGGGGATGGAAAACAAGAAGTCTTTGTTCCGGTCAGTCCCGATACGACCGTGGGGAATCCAAAGTTTAGCTACGAAATTCGTTCATTGGAGGGCGGCGTTTTTGTCGCGAACACGCAAAGATATATGCCAGCACCCCCCGACTTCCTGTCCAATGGGATCATTCGTTTTGTGGTGTCCGAACCGCTGTACATCCCGAACCTCTTTGTCGTCCCCATTGATCGCCTCGGCTCGGGCGCCGCTGGGCTCGCTATTCCCGAGGCCAATCGTCAGTTGTTCCCTGCGGGAGAGCCGGGCGCGCCTGGAACCGGCACTCTCTATTGCTACAAAAAATCGTGTGGGGATGATCAGCCATGGAATTTGGTGGATTGTACCAACGAGGCCTCTCCACGAGAGGAGCAGTGTCGAAAAACCGAAGAGATAGGGCTCGACGAGAACGGCGACCCCATCACGGTGCCGGCCGGGTTTGTGACCATTACAAGTCAGTTGGCTTGCGTACAAGTCCTTGATATTGCGCATTTTAATACGACCTGTGTCCCCGGCAAGAACGATCCAGAAAGTCCGACCTGCAGAGACGCGCCTTGCGACTTCGGGGATGTTGTCCCAACCAAATGGCACTACTTTGCGGGCCCCAAAGCGCTTCCTCTCACTGTGACCGACTCAACACAACTGCTTGATGTCGGCGTCCAGGTCAGAACTGAAGATCTCCAGAATCAGGCCGTCGGCGCGCGCGACCCGGAGGGAGATCGTTCGGAGACCCTATCGGCGATAGATCCGTCAGTGCCTCAGGGGGACTTTAACGGCGACGGGCTCGTTGATTCGATCAGTCCACAGGCTACCAGTCTTTCCACGGGTCTCGGCGACCCCGTGACCTTCAGCAGTGCTGGGATCGTGGGGATTTCTGCCGGTCAGGTGCGGGTTGCGGATCTGGACAATGATGATGCGTCAGACCTACTTATGGTTGGCCCTTCAACCACCGGCGGGAGCACGATGACCATGAAGAGCTGGGACGGAAGCTCGTTCCAGTCCCTCGACACCGGAATTCCCGTAGGGCACGTTGCCTCAGGCATCCGCTTCTCAAGGTACACGTTTCAATGTAACGCTAACGCTGGCGGACAGCCGGGCGTTGCGTTTGTCGAGGCCCCGGCTTCGTGTCGCCGCTATCCAGGGCGACAGTTCTGCCAGGGCATGAAGGGGGGAAAGCGTGATGCTCTCTTTAAGCCAACCGGACCCGGAGCCAGCCGGTATGTAAAAGACGTTCTCGTGAGCGGTTGCACCGCACAATCATGGGATCTCTATGACGCGGGAACCGAGCCCGATCCTGAGTATCGTTCAACACAGGTTTTGGATTGGAACGGTGACGGTTTGACTGACGTCATCTCGGTCACTGCAGATCGTCGGCTGGTCCTGTACGTCCGCAAAGGAAAGAAACCGGATCTTATGATTAAGGCAACGGATGGTCTTGGTCTGGCGACGCAGGTTTCGTTTCGGTCGATTGCCGACCCAGTTATTGATGCGCCGTCGACGAAACCTGCCTATCAGGCGATCGCGACGACGTCTTGTACGTCTCCCCTTCGCTGCCTTAGATCTGGGACCTGGGTCGCCAGGACGGTCAAGGTGCAGAATCCTGACGGGGCCGACGATTTGTTTGCGTATTCATATTCCGATGGCCGAACGGATCCGGCCGGTCGAGGGTTTTTGGGGTTTGCCAGTCAGACAACGAGCCATCGGGTGGACTTCCCCGCTGAACAGAATCGGAAGGGGTACGTCGACTCACAATCGCTAAATTTTGGCCTGGCCTTCATTGAGGACAGAAAATATCCTGGGCAATACCCCTTCGTCGGGATTCCGACGGGGGTCACGCGAATAAGGACGATTGATGGCTCGAAGTCGCTAAATCTAAGCACTACCACCTACGTTCCGGAGATCATTCGAGGCGTGCCCGGATTTGACCCGGGCAATGCCCCCGCCTACACGATTCCCAACTCGACGGATACAGTCGTTTACGATTCGCGGGCCTATGGCCGGATCTACTCGACCCACTACTGGAAAACGACTGCTGCCGAGTTTGAAGACGTCGACGGCAATGCTTTTGCCGGCGCGGCGCTTACGGGCAGGACCGATTTGCTTGAGAAAAGAAGAACCGTTGTCGAGGTCTATCGAGATCGGTACGGGAACAAATTCCGTGAACAAAGAACCCATTTCGGTCGTGAAGCCAAGGGCCTTGCTGAGGTGGAGCTGGAATATGTTGACCTGAACCGCAGCTTTCGAGGCATCGACGCGGTGTTTGACGAAAGCCGGTATCTTGGCTTCGCGACGAATATCAGTGTCGCTGTTCGTCGGGACGGCAAGACCCAGTGGAGACGAGAAGCGCAAACCTTTTCCCCTCAGCGCGCGACGATTGATACCCGGACGACATCCCCGGGGGACGACCCAGACGCAGAGCTAACGTCGACCATTTTCTCCGATGAGTTCGGAATGCAGTACAAGACGGAGTGGAAAGGGGCGGGCCCCAGCCGAAGCGTCAACTTTGTCTATGACGATCTGGAGCATATGTACGCAGAGTCAACGTTCAACGAACTGGGTCACCGCGAGGATGCCGTTTTCGTTCGGGGGCTGGACGTGTTGGCGTGGTCGAGGGATGCAAATGGTCTCGTCGCCCGTCGCCGATACGATCGCTTTGGACGAATCATAGCCAGCGATGGGCCTGCGTCCGCGGATGCGACTGTCCAGTATCGAAGCGTACCCAGCGGCCTGGGATTCGAAGTGGCTACCAGCACCGACGCGGGGGCATCGCGCGTTATTGCTTACGATCAATTGGGCCAGGAAACGTCTGTGAAAACCCGCGTGGGAACAGGAAGCTGGGTTACCTTAACCACGACCAGAAATCCCGAGGGCCAGGTCATTCGCGTTCAGGATCCAATGAAGTCCGTGAGCATCGACTATGATGATCTAGGCCGAGTTTTTCGCACTAGCCGTCCCGACGAAGGTGCAACGGGGGGCATTGCAACCAAGACCTATTCGTACGATACGTTTACGAAGACGACGGTCACCGATGAGGTTGGCCGAACGAAATCTTACCAAATGAATGCATTGGGTGAGATCAGGGAGAAGGTCGAATTGCGAAAGGACCTTGCGGCGCTCAAGACGACCTACGACCGGGACGCCCTTGGTCAGGTCGAGACGATCCATCATGGATCGGCGGCCGCGATGAGTGAAACCAAGATGACCTACGATGTCGCCGGTCGCCGCCGCACAATCACAACGCCGGACACAGGGACGACCACCACTTGGTACACGCCGTTTGGGGAAACCCGGGAAGAGACGGATGGGGCGGGGCGCCGGTCAACGTTTGCGTATGATGCAATTGGTCGGATGTCGTCCAAGACAGACACCGTTGACGGGGCTGACGAGACGACGCGTTTCTCGTTTGACGAGGCTCCATTTGGCCTTGGAAAGTTGACATCAGCACAAAGCCCTGACGGCGTGCTGACTGTCATGGCCTACGACGACGTCTTCGGTGCCGAGCGCGCGCGCGACACGTATGTGCCCGGACTTCCCGGCAAGGGGCCGCTTCGGTATTCTTATTCGTTCGACGATTTCGGTCGGTCCAAGGCGATCGAATATCCGGCGGGGCTCCAGGGGACAGCGGGGGCCCGCCTGTCGGTGCAGCACCAGTACAATGAATTCACCGGGAACCTGAAGCGGTTAGAGACCACGACCCCAGTATTGGCGGGCACACCAGTCAGTTGGGAAGTGACGGAGGAGGATGTATTTGGACGTATCACGAAGGAGGTTTTCGGTAGCGGCGCACAAACGACCCGGCAATACTTCCCGCTAAGCGGAAATCTAAAAACGCTTCGGACGTCGAATGCGGGGACGGATTTGCAGAATATGACCTTCGGTTACCACGCCAACGGTGCCCTGAAAAAACGCGAAGATTCGAGAAATGGCCTGTTCGAGGGGTTTGAATATGACGACTCAGGGCGATTGAACGCGTGGTTTGAGACAGAGCTGGGGACGGATCGGCCAAAGACGAACGGGTTTGCCGTCAGCTATGGCTACGATGATCGTGGCAACATGAGGACGCGGACCACAACGGGAGCGGGGGGCAGCGAAGGGGTCACCTACAATTACGGCGAGACAAGCGCGCCCGACAGGTTGACATCAACGTCGCTGTGGACATCGACGGACGGCACACCAACGCCATTTGCCTATGACCAAGTGGGCAACATTAAGAATCATCCCGGGACCGGGGCCTTTGCCTACACAGCGTTCAATCTTCCGCGCACGGTGACATCGCCAACCGCAGGGGTTGTGAAATACGCCTACGACGCGTTTCAGACGCGCACGACGAAGACGGTCGGCGGAAATGTAACCGTATACGCGGGTGGTCTATACGAACGTAGGACTGACGGCGCGGATATCGTCCACGCCTTCTACGTCACGAACGGTATTCGCACCGTGGCGCAGATCACGGCCTCCGAAGGCAATGGACACAGCGCCAGCGTGGGCGTCAGTTATATTCACAGCGATCAACAAGGGTCATCGGACGTCATGGCCAAATTGGGCCAGGACGGGGCGGTGGCCTCCGTGGAAACTACAAAACGAGATCCGTTCGGCAATCGCATCAGCGGCGCCAGCGGCGTCTGGGACGTGCGATTGGGCTCGGCGATACACGTGCAGCAAGGGGCACGCGACGTGACCAAAGGATTCGCCGGTCACGAGGAGGAGGGGGAACTTGGCGTTGTGAACATGGGGGGGCGGATCTACGACCCTCGTTTGGGTCGCATGTTGCAGACGGATCCCGTGGTCCAGGACCCCCTGTTTAGCCAAAGCTTCAATAGGTACGTGTATTCCTGGAATGATCCCGTGAACCGGACGGATCCAACGGGGTACGAATCGACGGACGAGTACAATCAGGGGGGGAACGCTTGTCCGGAGTACATGAGGTGTTGGGTGCGCCAACAGCCTGGGAGTGTTCTAAGAGTCGATGCTGCAGCCCCGCAGCCTGAAGCAAAAGAGGCGGCTGTCGGTGACAAGTGCACAACGGACAAGCCTGGCTTCGTTTGCATGGACGGGAAACTCGAAGGCGAGTCTGACGCCGTCGGCTCGCTCCAGGAGTTTGAGGACTCGCATGGCGCCATGGCACCGGACAATGATTTCGCTTATAAGGCCCCCGCCGGGGAGTCAAGTGAGGGAAGACCCGTCGCCGCGCCCACGCAACCACCGACGCCGCAGGGTGATTCGAGTGTCGAGAAAGGGTGGACAGATTCGATCTCCATTCAGACGGTCGACCGGGTAACGCATTATGCTGCGGCGATTGGTGATCACTTAACGCTGGGATTCACCGAGGGGGTCCGCAATCTTACGGGCCTAAATGATGCGGTTGAAAAGGGGGACCCCTACTATCGAGCGGGGAGGAGCGCCGTTGCTACCGCCGAATTGGGGATGATGGTGGTGCCTGCTGCCGCAGCGGTGAAGTCGTTCATTATGATTGAGCGGGAGATTGTGGCGATGAGGGCGGGGATGAAAGCCACGAGCGCCGGAACAAAGTCTGTTTTTTGGTCGGGGGGCGAAGGGGCGAAAAGGGCGGCCGCCTCATTCGCTGAAAGATCGGGCGGTCAAACCCTAGAAATGACGGCAGTAGGTCGGAAACTGGAAGCCGCCGCCCTGCCTTGGTCTGAAGCGAAGCCATTGTGGCAGGCGGCGTCCCGCGATCTGGCGAGTTCGGCACGTGGCCAAGTGGATGTCTTCATGAGCCGAGCGGCGAGACCGGACAGCATTTGGGGAACCATCGAGCGGGAGACTCTGCAAAACAACCCCTATGTAACGGGGATACGGATCCACCTTTCAATTGTCCCGTGAGGAAAGTTATGAGCTCTTCAGAAATGACGATTGGTGATTGCGGGGTGACCCTGCTTGGGCGGAGCGGAATGCGATATCGGGAAGGTTCGAAGACGGTTTTCGTCGATGGCGAAATCCTCAATGGACCCTTCGATTTCGTGATTTACAAAAGCAGCATTAGGACGTGGGAGGCGTTGCATGAGCCCATTTCTGAAGCAGATCAAGCCAAGATCATTGAGAGCATCAAAGGCATCTGTAAACATCACGGTTTGACGTTAGATATCGAATGAAAGGCAAACCGAGGATCCCGCCCGTGGTTCTGTAAGATCCCGCCCGCACTGCATGATCCCCGGACCGGGGTTAGTCTTAGGGCAGATCGGTTAATACCCCGCACCCGGGTTGGTTTTAGGGCAGGTCGAAAATCGGAGACGCGATGGCGCCTTTCGGCCGCGATCCAGCCTGCGAAACCCCGCTGTCCCC
>JAYUUT010000160.1:0-3292 GCA_043754455.1 Myxococcales bacterium | reverse complement strand
GCCCGCCTGCCGGGCGACGAATCCGCATCGGTCGAACGCCTCCAAGGGCTATTCCGGCCCGGGAAAAAACAAATCAGGCGACGCATCCGGCTGGAATTGGAAGCCCTGCTCACAGCGGAGGCGCCCGACAGCGACCTAGAAAAAGAGCTGAAAGAATCCCGGCAGGACAAGGCCGCAGGTTCCGATCGTCAACTGGTTTCGACGGGGCCGCTTGTGGCGCTGGCGAAGACATGGCTCGGGGCCAACCCGACCGCCAGCGCGCGCCAGTTAAGCCAGGCTGTCGAACGGCGGGCAACCACCCTTGGGTACAAGGTCAGCGCGGTCACCGTTCAGTCCATTCTGGGCGGATGGAAAAAACAGACACGCGGGTTCATTGGTCGCGCCCTCCAAGACGTCATTGATGGTCATGAACCCGTAGTTTTGGCACCGGCCGCCACGCCAAAGACCAAACCCGCCAAGGACGAAAGAAAATCCGCTGCCGCGGCACCAGACGACGAAGAAGCCTCAGACGCCCGGCGCGAAAAAGAAGCGGAGGCGGAAGACGAGGACGCCCCGGCCCCTGCGGTTCCAGCCGCGACGGGGCCGCGAACCATGGAACCCGACGCCACGGCGCTTGATCGTTACTACCGCGACATCGCCGGGCTGCATGTGCTGCGCCCGCACGAGGAATTTAAGCTCGCCAGCATCATCGAGGATGCCGAGAGGTCCTTGTGGGATCACCTCCTAAACTTTCCGGCGACCGCGATTCTCATCGTCGAATCGCTGCGAAAAACTACGGCCGTGGCCGAAGTCGACCTGAAGGCCCCGATCGATGAATACGAAAAATGGGCTAAACGCCGCGTGGACCGCGACACGGCCCCGTCGCGCGCGTCGTTTGCAAAGGCGGCCACGGCACTGGCCGTGGTGGTCCACCCTAAAGACGACGATGGCATATTCGCGCAGGCTATCGTGGTGGCGTCGCGGGCCCTACGGGCGAAAGACCCTCGTGGTGACGCGGCCGCGCGCAAGCCGGTGGCGGGAGGGGCAGTCGCAACACGGGCGTTGGACGCCCATTTGCAACGGATGGAGGGCCTGGTTGTTGGCGTTGCCGACGCAAAACACGTTCTTTATCAGGCCAACCTGCGGCTGGTGCTGGCCGTTGCACGTGGATTTCGGGGACGTGGTCTGCCTCTGGAAGATCTGATCCAGGAAGGAAACCTGGGTCTTCTGAAGGCCGTCGACCGGTACGATCACAGGCGAGGATTCCGATTTTCCACCTATGCCACCTGGTGGATCCGGCATGCCATTGGCCGTGGTGTCGCCGATCGATCGCGAACCGTGCGGCTGCCCGTTCACATCATCGACGAACTGCGTAAGGTCGAAAAGGCCCGACGTCAGCTAGAAGGTGAACTCGGTCGTCCCCCCCTTCCCGACGAAATTTCTAAGACCAGCGGTGTCCCCCAGGAAACTGTGGATCTTGCGCGCGCTGCGGAAACGCCCCTGTCCCTTGACCAGCCGTTGCCGGGCGAGGACGACGGCCGCACACGTATGGATCTATTGGCCGATCCGACCGACGCACGCGCCGCTGATGATCAGATGGCGGTGGACCAGGCCCAGGATCGCCTGACGTCACTGCTGTCGTCTTTGTCGCCCATCGAACAGGACGTTCTGCGACGGCGTTTTGGCTTGGGCGTCCATGACGAACACACCCTTGAAGAAGTCGGCAACCGCCACGGCCTGTCGCGCGAGCGCATCCGGCAGTTGCAGGCCCAGGCCCTAGAAAAACTGCGTCGGCTGTCGCAAGACAGCGGCATCGAGCTGTAGCCGAGCCCTCAGAAGACGGCACATTTCCGGGCCTACCCTGACGTCGCTGTCAGGCCCGGAATGTGGAAATGTCATGATTTCGCGAGCTTATGAGACGGCCCATTGCTTGCAGCGTCTCTGGGTATCGAAGCGAGGTGTTTCATGCTCGGACGCATTATCCTGGTCGCCGCCAAAGGTTTGATTCTGCTGTGGATGGCCACAGGTCCCTGGGATCTAGACGCCTAGTGCACCGTCTTCGAAATAACGTCAAAGCGGAGGCCGACAAGCCGGGCCGAGGGCAAGGCGCGACGACGACCAATACCCGTAGGTATTGCGAGGAGAAGCAACGCTGCGATCGGCCCGGATCGGCGGCCGGACTTGACGCTATTTCGAAGACGGTGGACTAGCCTTCGCACAAAGAAAAACGGCGCTGGATCCGCTTCCAGCGCCGGTCTCTGTTGCCCGCCTATTTTTTCCCCGCCCGCCTGACCCGCCCCTTCCCTTCACCAACCCTCCCAGCAACCGCCGCCGCCCGCGCTACTACCCGCCGCCCGTCCCGTTCCCGCCGCCGCCCAACCCGCCCTCAACCCTACCCGCCGCCCCCTTCTGTCGTTAGACAATGTAATAGAACCAACAGTCGTTACCAGACAAAACATACTGGCGCATGACGTTTTAGACGTGAACGTGGCAAGGAAGATTACAATTCCTACACGCCCACACAAAATCGTGGGCAACGGAAAGGGCGCAGGACTATGGCGTTCGGGGTCCCGCCGCGCGGGTCAAGCGATCGACAACCGCCAGCCCGAGACCTATCCCGTTGGGTGGTACAGCGAGAAGGACGTCAATCCCCCGTGCGTCGGCCTCGCGAAATGCAGGGTAGAGCCGTGCCGCCCCCCCCTCATTCGCATGAGGCAGGCCAAGCCACAGATCGACCTGGTCACGGCTAGCCGAAAATTCGTCGCCCCCCAGGGTCAAGACGCCAACCCGCCGCCCCTGGTCCTTGGCCACCTTGACCGCGGCGGCTAGGTCAGCGGCGAGGACAAGCCGAACCTCGGCGCGGGGCGCGTAGTGAACGGGATGTTGGCCAGGCACCCGAACCCCCGAGTCGATCCCGCGAACGGGAACCGGACGACCTAGGGCTTCTTCGATTCGTTCGCGCGGCAACCCACCCGGCCGCAAGATCCGTGGTTCAGACCCCGACAAATCAACGATGGTGGATTCGACACCGATGCGGCACGGGCCGCCGTCCAGCACATGGTCAACCGCGGTGCCCAGTTCGGCCACGACGTCAGCGGCGGTCGTGGGGCTGATCTGTCCAAAACGGTTGGCGGAGGGCGCGGCGATACCGGATCCAAGCGCCGCCAAGACAGCGAGCGCCACGGGGTGATCGGGGACGCGCAGGGCAATGGTTGGAAAACCGCCCGTTAGCAGAGGCGAGATCCCGGGGCGGTGTTTGAAAACTAGGGTCAGAGGTCCCGGCCAAAAAAGCGATGCGAGCAATTGGGCTTCG
>JAYUUT010000159.1:0-10313 GCA_043754455.1 Myxococcales bacterium | reverse complement strand
TTGATGCGTTCGAAATCCGTATCCTTCAAACCGGGCAGTTCGATAATAACGTCGGTGCCTTTTTTGATGATCGTCGGTTCGGACACGCCAAATTTATCCACGCGGTTTCGCAGCGTTTCGAGGGCCTGCCGAAGCGAATTGTCCTGCAATTCTGCCAACGCATTCGGATCGAAGCGCAGACGTACCTTACCGCCGGCCGCATCCCGGCTGATTTCATCCAATTCATTGCGGGTCTGGCGCAGGATCTCGTTGTCCAGTTGGGTGTGTTCGGCGGGCGTCTTGAACGTCACCAAAATCTCGTCCCGGCCTTCGCGGCTGACCGTGACAGTGGCCTTCTTCTTGGCCAAACCGTCTTCGATTTGGTTGGCAAGCTGGTCGACCTTGCCTGACACAGCCTTTTCAACATCCACTTCATACACGAGGTGGATGCCACCCTGGATGTCCAGACCGTACTGGATGCGTTTTGAAAACAGCTTGTTGATGATCGCCGGTCGTTGCGCCTCGTTCGGCACGAACGTGGGAATCAGGTACAGGCCGGCCAAGATAACGACAACCCCGTAAAGGGTTGCTTTCCACCACCAGGACTTTTCCATGCGTTCCTTCGATTTCGGGCGTTGAAAGCTATTTGGTGGCTTCGACGGGCTTTGGGCCCACAAAACCCTGCACGTGGCTGCGCATGACCTGCAGGCGCACGCCTTCTTGAACCTGCAAGATGATCTTGTCGTCTTTGACGCCAGTCACCTTGCCCAGGATGCCACCGGTCGTGACGACGTCGTCACCAGCCTTGATGGCGCTTAACATCTGCTGGTGCAGTTTGGCCTTCTTCGACTGGGGCCTGATCAGCAAGAAGTAAAAAACGCCGAAGATCAGGATGAGCGGTCCGAACTGCATAAGGAAGCCCTGGGCCCCAGCGGGCGCAGCGGGACCAGAAGCGGCAGGTGCCTGTTGTAGGAGCTGATTCAAAAGTTGGGTCACGGGCGCAAACGCATAGCAGAGGCGAGATCCCCGGTCAAGCACCGTCGGGAGAGGCCCAGGGCGGCGCAGATCAATTTTTTTGCCATACTTTCAAGCACTTGAGTCTTCTAGCCGGTTTACACTTCGTCCGAGGCGAAGGCGAAAACCTCGCGAATTTCGGTCGCGCCCAGCACCAGCATGACCAACCGGTCGAATCCAACCGCAATTCCGCTGGTCGGCGGCATATGAGCCAGCGCCGTCAGAAGGTGTTCGTCTAGCGGATAGATGTCCCGGCCCCGCGCCGCCCGCACAGCGCATTCTTCCGTGAACCGTGCGCGCTGCTCGACGGGATCGGTCAGTTCGCCAAACGCGTTCGCCAGTTCTAGCCCAGCGGCGTACAGCTCGAATCGTTCAGCCAGGTGGGGCGCGCCAGCCTTTCGCCGCGCCAGGGCTGCCAGGGGCGCTGGCCAATCGAATACAAAGGTGGGCTGGATGAGGCCTAGATGGGGTTCGATGCGATCAAGCCAAATTTGGAAGAATAAATCGTCCCACGAAGCCGCAGTTCCGGGATCATGGCCAGCTTGACGGATTTTTTCCCGAAGCTGGGTCGCACTTTCATCGCCTCGAAGGATCATGCCCGCATGGCGTTCGAATAATTCCGCGACGGTGGTTCGTTCGAAAGGCCCGTCGACCCGAAGAACGGCAGGCGAACCTGGACGTCGCCGGGAAGTCGGCACAGGGATTTCGGGGAAGACGCCCGCGCAGCGCGCGGCCAATCGCAGCAGATCTTCGCAATCACTGGCTAGCTGGGTTAAGGGCGCATGGGCCCGGTACCATTCCAGCATCGTAAACTCGGGTTCGTGGTGGGGGCCGCATTCTTCGGCGCGAAACGAACGTGCCAGTTGAAAAACCAGTGAGTAACCCGCCGCCACCAGGCGTTTCATATGGTACTCGGGCGAGGTGACAAGCCACCTATCCCCGGTAGGAACGGCGTCCAAATGAACTTCTTGCCCGGGTGAGATCACCCGCGACGGCGTTTCAACCTCCAAGAAGCCCCGTCGATCAAACCAATCACGAACGCCCCGTCTGATCTGGGCCCGAAGGCCCAATGATTGCCGGCGGCCTTCAAGCCGAAGTTGGTCCGAAACCGGGTCGGAAGCGACGCGGATCAGGCGCGGCCCACGCGTTCCAGGTATTCGCCCGAACGCGTGTCCACCTTCACGGTGTCCCCAACGTTAATAAAGATCGGCACCTGAATCGAAGCGCCACAGGCGATTTTCGCGGCCTTCGTCACGTTGTTGGCGGTGTCGCCGCGGAATCCGGGATCGGTTTCCGTAATTTTCTGTTCAATGAAATTAGGCAGGGTCACATCCACCGCGCGACCCAGGAAAAACAGCACGTTGACAATGGTCTGTTCAGGCATGAACTGCGCCGAATCGCCCAGCAACACATCGGACAGGGAAACCTGTTCGTAGTTGCTGTTGTCCATGAAAACGAAAGATTCGCCGTCCTTGTACAGATACTGCATTTCCTTCATTTCGACGTCGGCAGATTCAAGTTTTTCGCCCGAACGAATGTTGCGTTCAACAACGGATCCGGTCAGCAGGTTCTTGAATTTGGTGCGCGTGAAGGCCGCCCCTTTGCCCGGTTTGACGAACTGGAACTCAACGATGTTCCACGGGGATCCGTCGATCATCACTTTGAGGCCTTTGCGAATGTCGGACGTGTCGTAGGTAGCCATGGGAGCGGCGATCTATCACATGGTCACGGGGTCGGGTTGACTTTTTCTTCTTCACGGCAGATCGCGTTAGCGTTTACGGGCGCCCGCACGGGGGTGTGGGGCGGCTGGCTTTTTCATTTCAGAGGGTCCTGGGACTCGGAGAGAATCAGCCAGCGCCTTCAGTTCACGATCCGTAACGATGAGCCCCGGCCCAAAGCCGCGCAACACGGATTCAGCGGCCGGGGATCCACCCGTGGCCAAAGCCGCGCGGACTGCCAAGAGACGATTTTCTGGCGATGTAGGCCGGCCCAAAAAGGGGGACATTTCGACCCGGGCGCCTTGGGCCAGGCTGACCGCGACCCCGGCCCAGAACAGCGGAAGGAACCCTCGATCGGCGCTGTCAGACAGCCGTTTGTGTTCAGCTATCGCCTGAGGTTTGTCACCTAGAAGGGCCAACATCACAACGGCCTGCGCCCTGCCACGGGCGCTAAGCAGAAATCCCCCGAGCGCAAGCCGCGTCTCCCGCAGGGCGGCCGCCCGATCCCCCGAAAGCCGCGCCAGTCCGGCCCGCCCCAGGGCACACCCGGCCGCGAGGGCCGGCGGCACCGCCCCGCCACACGCAGCTGCCAACGAAAGCGCCGACGACAGGCCCGCAGATCGTTGGCTTTCAGCCAAGGCCAGCGAGACCTGCGGCTGGATATTTTTTGCTTCGAGAAACGATTGGGCCGAGGTCACGGCGGCCGCAGGGTCGCCCAGATCGACCCACAACAACGTCCAGTCGGCAACGGCGGCTGCAAAATGCGGCGCGTGTGCCAAAACCCGTTGTAGTTCGCCGCGCGCGGCTTCCAGATCACCCGTGGCGACACGAACCCGCGCCGACGCCAGCCGTACCTCATCAAGTTCCGGTGAGGCAGCGAGGGCCCGTTCCATTGGCCCTGCCGCGGCTTCGCCCCGTTGTTCAGCCAGTGCCAGAATCACCCGCGCGGCCTCAACAAGGCCCGAACGGGTAAGCGTAGCCGCACCTGTCACTTCGGATTTGGCGATAGCGTCCCGCACAGCCTGCTGGGTGCCGACGCCATAATCCCCATAAAGCAGGGCGGTTGCGAAGGCCACGCGTGCTGAGGTCGCACCATCAGCGGGGTCAACACGAAGCTGCTGGGCGCCGAGGGTCTGAACCCGGTGCAAATCATCGGGCGTGCCCGCGTGCAGCGCTTGAAGCAATCCGGGACGCAGATCGGCCACCTCGGGACCACCATCGCGATAGCGGAAGTAGGCGAACCCAGCCCCCCCCAGCGCCGCAAGGACGCCAACCAGAAGCAACGGGCTGCGTTTGGCAGGGGCAGGTGTTGGCATTTGGAGGGGTCGCAGAGGAACGAACAGCGACGGGGCCTGGGCCTCGTTGGTGGGATGTGATCCCCCGGGAAGCATCGCCGTCGCCTTTCCATAGTGAGCTTCAACCGTGGCAGCCCCCCACACGGGCGACCCCGCATGGGGGTTGGCAGACGTCCCAAACCGCCCGCCCTCATCCAGCAGGGACGGCGGTGCCACCACAGTCGCATCGCCCTCGCTGTCGCGGCGTCCCCCGTTCGAGGGGGGCAACACGCCTTTGTTCCCCACAGAAACGGGTTCAGGTGTTGAACCTTCGTCGTAGAGCTGATCGGCTAGCGTCCGTGCATCTGTCACCTGGGTGCGTTCAAAATCGCTTCGGGGCCGCGGCGCCCGCAATGAAGGTTTGCCCCCGGCGCGGGTCAGGAGTTCGCCAACACCTCCATCGCCAGGGAGCAGTTCTTCGGCATATTCCAGCAACGGGCGGGCCCGGGCCGGATCCCCGTTGCGCAAGATGGTGGCACCCAGCCACCGGAAGGCCTCGCCGTTTTCGGGGTTGGCGCGGGCGGCTTCGATAAGCACGTCCTGGGCCTCTCGCGGGCGGCCCTTTTCCAACAAAGCACGGCCGAGCAGCACCTGTCCGCCAAGCAACCGGGGGTGTTGAACCAGGCCGTCGCGCGCAACGTCCTCGGCCTCCGGGGCCCGGCCGGCATCGCACAGCGCATGGCCCAAGGGCACGAAGGCCGTCGATCGCGGGTTCGCCCTGACCGTGGCCTGTAGCCGTTCGATCCCTTCGTTAGCGCTGCTGTTGTCGCTGGCCACCCCCAGCGATGGTACAACGATTTACAGGTCAAGGCCGTCCGGCGATCAAACGACGGCGGTACCCAGCGCAAACCCGTCGTGTAGGGCACGGGTGGCCAATTCGGCGTATTTGGCGTCAATAATGCAGGAAATCTTGATTTCCGATGTTGAGATCAGGTGCACGCGAATGTTTTCTTTGGCGAGGCTTTCGAACATCCTGGCGGCGACCCCAGCGTGTGATCGCATGCCCACTCCTACAATCGACACTTTGGATAGGTTTTCCTCGCTTCGGATATTTCCGGGCGCGCACATGTCGGTGCAGTGTTTGGTCAAGATATCGCGGGCCCGCTTCAGATCGGCGGACGGAATCGTGAAGGTCAGATCGGTGTGTCCTTCGGAACTAAGCGCCTGCACGATGGTGTCCACCACGATCCCGGCGTCAGCCAAAGGGCGGAAAATCTTTGCTTGGATTCCGATCGCGTCTGAAATACCCACCATCGTGATTTTGGCGTCATCGCGTGTGGCGGTTACGCCGCTGACGACGATAGCTTCCATGGCTTTTTCTTCCGGCACAACCCACGTCCCTTCGTTGTCGTTGAAACTTGAACGCACATGAATGGGAACCCGGTACTTCATCCCGAATTCCACCGACCGAATCTGCAACACCTTCGCCCCCAGCGAGGCCAGTTCCAGCATTTCCTCGTAGCTTATCCGGGCGATCTTGCGGGCCCCAGGCACGACGTTGGGATCGGCTGTGTAAACGCCGTCGACGTCTGTGTATATCTCGCAAACGTCGGCCTGTAGGGCAGCCGCCACGGCAACCGCCGAGGTGTCGCTGCCCCCCCTGCCCAACGTGGTGATGTTTCCCAAGTCGTCAACGCCCTGAAACCCTGCCACCACGGCGATTTTTCCCTCGTCCATCGCGCGGGTGATGGCAGAGGCCTCGACGTCCTTGATGCGCGCCCGGGAAAACGCGCTGTCGGTGCGGACCCGGATCTGGTGGCCCAGAAGCGACACCGCCTGGCCGCCCTCGGCAGCGATGGCCAGCGCCAGCAATCCCACGGTTACCTGTTCACCAGTCGACGCTATGACGTCCAATTCGCGTTCAGCGGGTTCGGCGTGCGCCTGGCGGGCCAGTGACAACAAGCGGTTGGTTTCGCCCGACATCGCTGAGACAACCACGGCCACCCGGTGACCTTGCCGCTGCGTGGCTAGGCAGCGACGCGCGACGTTGCGGATGCGTTCGATGTTTCCGACCGACGTTCCGCCGAATTTTTGGACGATAAGCACAGGAGACGCGCCTTTTACCGGACAGCCCCAAACCGGTCAACCTGGGTTAGCGTTAGGTTCATGTCTACCAGCCCAGCCCCCGAAGATTTTGTGATGGTCGCCATCACGGTCCCTGATATTGACACGGGCGGCCGGTTGGCACGCTTGCTGGTCCAGGAACAACTGGCAGCATGCGTTAACCTGCTGCCGGGTGTTCGATCTGTCTATGCCTGGCAGGGGCAAATTTGCGACGAAGCAGAAGTGTTGTGCCTGGCCAAGACGCGCCGCACGTTGTTCCCAGCGTTACGGGACAGGGTCCTCGCCGCGCACCCCTACGAGACACCAGAAATCATCGCGTTTGAACCAAGCATGGCCCATTCCGCCTACCTCGCGTGGATCAACGCTTCGACGCGCGCGCCTGTTTGATGGCCTCGATGACGGTCGGTTCGGCTTCGGCGTGGGCCGCCGCCGCCAGCGCTGCCTGGGCATCCGGACCACCCAGATGTGCCAGGGCCGCCGCCGCCGCCGCCCGAACTGGCACATATTCATCGCCCCGCAAACGTTCAACCAGCGTCGACAGGACGGATGGATCGGCTATCTGGCCCATGGCCTCGACCATCTCGCGGCGGTTTTGAACTTCAGCGACGTGGCGGATGAGAACGGCCGCGCCCCGTGGATCGCGAAGTTTCCCCAGCGCCAGAATCACAAGGCGACACACCGCAACGCTTGGGCATTGATCCAGCGTGGCAATGAGGGCCCCTATACCTGTCGCATCCTCAAGGTTCGCCAAGGCCAGGGCCGCAAACGTCCTCAAATCTGCATCGGCAAGGTTCTTCGTTTGGACAATTTTCTGCAAAGGCGCGCGGGCGTCAGATTCCCCAAGCCGCGCAGCGGCCACATCCATCCAGGCGCGAATTTCCGGGTCCGGGTTCGCACGCGCGGATCGGATGAGATCGTGTGTGGCGCGCCGTTCAGGCAAAGCCGTCACCAGCAACCGGGCTGCTTCCCGGCGAACCGGGAGTGGCTGGGAGGATGTCAGCAGATCGAACAAATCCCCCACGACGCGCAGATCTGAAAGCCGCCCCCGTTCAATCGCCTTGGGAACCGGCTGTCCGTCAGGGTTGGAGACCCCACGGCGAAGCTGTGGTTCAAACCGACCGTGATCATCAAGCCAGTCGTCCATGTGCGCGCGCAAGGCCGCCACGCGTTCAGGTTGATCTTCGATAAGATTGTGTTTTTCCCGAGGATCAGTGGCCAGGTCGAAATATTGGCAGGCGCCGAAGTTCAGATTGCAAATGAGCTTTTCGAAGCCCCAAATCACCATGCGCTGTTCTTCCACCTCGGCGAAAGCCCCCCGCAAAAGGTCGGTAGGCGCTGACGGCGTCTGAAGCCAAGGCCCGAGGTCGGTCCCCCGCATGCGGACGGGAATCGGGATGTCCAGCAGGCCCAGAACGGTCGGCGTGATGTCAATAACCTCAACCGGCCCCGGCACGACCCGGGCGGGCACCCCGGGCACCGAGATCATCAGCGGCACCCTGATCTGTTCCTCATAAAGGGTTGAACCATGATAGCGGCCCCCGTGTTCGTCGAATTCCTCGCCGTGGTCGGCAGAGATGATGACGATCGCGCCTGGCCGGTTTTTCTGGATGTAGTTCAGCAGCCGACCAACAGCGGCATCGGTGTAGGCGATTTCACCGTCATATCTATCGATGTCATGTTTTCCGAACTGGTGTTCGGAATGGGTCTCGTAGGGTTCGTGCGGTTCGAAATAATGAACCCACAGCAACGCCTTTTCCGGTTTTTCCGTCTCAAAAAATTCTGCCACCTGGGACAAACGCGCGTGGGCGTCCACAAATTCGACCTTCACGTATTCGAAATCGAAACTGTTATTCTGGTAGGCCTTCAGTTTGTCGGCGTCGGTGAAAAAAATGGCAGGGGGAAACAAGGCAGCGGTCTTCCATCCATAGCGCCGAACGACCGATGTCACGGGATCGTGGGGATCGCCGGGTGCCAGGCGGGCGATGGTGGGGTAGTACTTGCCCGTCAGCATCGAGGCTACCGAAAAAGACGTATGCGGCGCCTGCGCGTAAGCACGTTCGAACCGGGTGGCCCGCCGGGCGAAGGCATCCAAGTTCGGGGTGGTGTTACGGGTGTACCCGTAGACACCTAGATGATCGAATCTGAGGGCATCGATCGTGATAAGGATGACATCGGCGTCCCTCCGTTTGGGTCCCTCGGGCAGGGGCACCGCGGTGTCTTCGGGTTGTAGCAACTTGCGGGCCCGGGCCGTCGGCTTGCGCGAAAACAGCCCCGGCAGCGATCGTAGGACAAGCCCCGTCACATGGGAACGATCAAAGGCCAGAAACCGTACGGTTTCACTGGAACCCATGCGTGCAAGGCCCGCCCAAAGCCCCACCGCCACCACCCCAAAAAGCACCAAAAGCACGCGTGCAGGTCGGCGTTGCGGCTTCGCCCCGATGGCGATGCGGAACGCCACCATCCACGCCACGACAAAGAGGAGGCCAAGACTGTTGTGAAACCAAAGATAGAGGCGGGGCAGCACACGGAGATTCGTTAGGTGAAGCAGTATCGCGAGGGAAACAACCGCCAAAGCGATCCGCGAACGCTGCCGACGCTCTAACGACACAACACCGGTCAGTTTCGCGCCTATCCACGCGACGGCCAGCACTGCGACCGCGAACAGACCAACCGAAAGAGCCTGGTGACCTGGAATACGAGCGGCCCGCGAACCCGAAAACGCAGCGAACGCGTCGATAAGACAAAGTGGGGCCGCCAAAACCGCCCCCGCAAGGCCAGCCGCGTACGGCAGGTTCCTGGGTGAAATCCGCCCCATAATGAAGGTCAAACAGGCATGAACGAAAGCTAGAAGACCAGCGGCGGCCCCCGCCATCCCTAAAGACAGCGGAAATAGGCCGAGCCCCCGGGACTTGGCCACGGTGCCCCCTACCGTCACGGCGGCATCCAAGGCCCCCGCGGCAAGTCCTCCTAGAACCCCGGCCACGACTGTGGGCCACGGAGACCAGCGCGGCGTCACAGCCACGGCGTCATCAGTCCCGGGCATCAGCGGTACGTGAACCGGATCTCGTAGTCGCAGATCATGTAACGGTCGCCTTCTTCGATTCGTTTGTTATCGACCCGGGTGCCGTTGAAATCCACCCCATTGGTTGATCCCAAATCTTTCATGAAATAGGAACCATTGCGCCGAATCACCGCTGCATGTTTACGAGAAACATTGCCGTCGCGAATCGCCAGATCGGATGATTTCGATCCGCGCCCGATAATGAACTGTTCCTTGTCGACAAGGTATTTCTTGTTCTCGAAGATCACGTAAAGCGGCGCCGATGCAGGGCTTCCCATCATCGGATCGGGGGTGGTCTCGTCCTCGCCCCGGTTATGGGTCGAAGCAGGCGGCGCGGGGCGGACGCCCCCCTGGAAATGCGCTGTACTTCGCAACCCCGCCGCGCCCGGAGGCGGCGGCGCGGGTTGACGAGGGGGCAGCCCAGGGACCGTGCGTACCGGGGCGGGAGGTGTCGGGCGGGGCGCAACAGGTGCCGGTCGAACTTCGCTTTCGGTGGGCAAATAGCCCTTTTCCCGGGCAAACAACCGCATCGCTTCGTTGATCAGTTCATCCGAACCACGATCGAAATCTTCGGACATCCGTTCGAAGCTGTGCCAAAGGGCGTCCCGACAATAAAAATGGCGGAGGGTCTTGCGATTCACATCGGCTGACATGGGGTTCTCATTTCACCTTGTTCTTTAGAATCGCCGCGACCCGGGCGGCTTCTTTGCCCACGGTTTGCCCCGCCCCCAACCCTTTGACTATAGCCCCATCAGAAAAAAGTCGCTCTACCGCGGAGACATCCGCGCTAGTCCCGATCTGCTCTAGCGCCATGACCGCCGCCAGACGGGCCAGCGGCGACCCAGATCCGAGGGCCTTAATCAGGAAGGGACGGCTCGGGGGGCCTAGTTTCTGTATGTCCTTGACCAAGTAGTCAACCACATCGTCCCGCTTGTAGCTCTGCTTAAGCGAAAAAGCTTCGAGGGCTGGCTGGACGGCTTCGCCCTTGCCGGCCCCCAACGCCGCCTCAAAGGCACGATAGCGGACCAGTTCTTCGGTATCGCTTGCGATAATACGGATCAGACCATCGCGTACCAGGGGCCCTCCCAGGTGTTCGGCCAGACCAAACATCTCGTCCCTTAACCCCTTGCGCGCCTGGGAATC
>JAYUUT010000158.1:0-22429 GCA_043754455.1 Myxococcales bacterium | reverse complement strand
CACGTGGTGGCGGTGATCGAACTGCACCGGCTGCTCGATGGGATCCTGCATGCCCCGCGCAAGCGGGCTGCGGACGTAGAGGAAGACACCGCCTACTGTCCCCGCTCCGCCTCCGATCAGGATCAGCAACGACAGCCGGGCGAGGGTGTTGTGCTTTGGACGAAACAGTGAGGGAGAGGCCATATGGCTGGCGCGCATATAGCCCGATGGGGAAATGCGGGTCAAGGATTAACAGGGGAAAGTTTTTCGTGTTCTGCCTCGCAATGGTCGGACGTGCAGATCTACCGAAACTGATATAGATATTGAGAAGCAGTTTCAGTTGAAAGAACCCCCTATGTCACTTCTAGACGCACCGCGCGGAAAACCAGTCACCGTTGAAGGCGTGGGGGGTGATCGGGCGTTTCGCCGCCGAATCATGGAAATGGGATTGGTGCCGGGGACCCAGGTCCGCATTGTCGCGGTGGCGCCCCTGGGGGATCCCCTGACCATTGAGCTGCGCGCCTGCCGCCTGTCCATCCGGAAACATGAGGCCGCCCAGGTTCAGGTGCGACCGTGAACACCGGCCCTGTACCCTTGGTGGCCCTGGCGGGCAACCCCAACGCGGGCAAGACCACGCTGTTCAACCGCTTGACCGGCAGCCGGGCCCGCGTCGGGAACTATCCGGGCGTGACGGTGGAGAAGCGTCTCGGGCAGATGACCCTGCCGGGCGTGGGCAAGGTGGACGTCGTGGACGTCCCCGGCACCTATTCGCTGGTCGCTAGAACGGGAGAGGAACAGATTGCCCTCGAATCCATGGTTGGCCTGCAAGGCGAACCCCGTCCCGATGTCGTCGTCGTCTGTGTGGACGCGACCCAGACGGTCAGGGGATGTTACCTGGCCCTGCAAGCCCTAGAACTGGGCCTGCCGGTCGTGGTGGCGTTGACGATGATGGACGAAGCGTTGAAGACGGCGGCCGATCCAAAGGCCCTGGGGAAGCGACTGGGGTGTGAGGTCGTGGCGGTGTCGGCGACGCGAAAGACCGGCATGGCCGAGCTGATAGGAGCGGTGGCGCGACGGCTGGAAAATCCCCATCGCAAGGAAATCTGGACCTGGAAGCCCTCAGTAGCCCTTGCCGCAAAACTCGCCGAGGTTCGTGCAACCCTACCGGCTGCCTGGCCCCAGAACGACGCGATGGCGGTTTGGGCCCTGATGAGCGTTGAGCCCGGCGACGATCTGGTTGGCATCCCCGCCCCGCTGCGCAAAGCAGTGGCCCTGCCCGAAGCGGATCAAAAGCTGTACGACGACGAAGCGGTGTGCGGGCGTTATGCATTCTTGGATCGTGAAGTGGCGGGGCTGGAACGGGGCGTTCCGGACCGGAGGCGATCCGCGGCGGTGGACCGCGTGTTGATTCATCCGGTGGCGGGCCTTGCCATCTTTCTGTTGCTGATGTTTGGGCTATTTCAGGCGTTGTTCACGGGCGCGGAACCCATCATCTCGGCCATTGAAACCCTATTTGTCGCTATTGGGAACTTGGCAAAACGGGGATTGGGAGACGGCGTCGTCGGCGATTTCGTAGCCGATGGGTTGTTCGCCGGCGTCGGATCGGTGATGGTGTTTCTGCCTCAGATCCTGATGCTGTTTTTCTTCCTAAGCATTCTGGACGATTCGGGATACATGGCCCGGGTCGCATACATGATGGACCGAATCATGCGCGCGATGAGCCTGCACGGGCGCGCGTTTGTGCCGATTCTATCGGGCTTCGCCTGTGCCATTCCCGCTATCCTGGCCACCCGAACCATGGAGCGTCGCCGAGATCGGCTGCTGACGATGTTGGTGGTTCCTCTGACCACGTGTTCGGCACGGTTGCCGGTGTATTCGCTCATTATCGCGTCGTTGTTTCGGCCCCGAAAACTGCTGGGCGTGGTGCCTTTGCAGGGATCCATGATGGTATTCATGTACGCCTTCGGCATCGCTTCGGCGCTGGCGGCGGCATGGGTCCTGTCCCGGGCGATAAAACCGCTGCGGGCAAAACGGCTGCCCTTCGTGATCGAACTGCCGCCGTACCGGATGCCCCGGATGGGCGACGTGATACGCAGCACCTGGCAGCGTTCCCGAAGGTTCCTCACGGAATCGGGAACCGTTATCGTGGTTGGATCCATTATTTTGTGGGCGTTGCTGGCGTTCCCCCGCGAGATCAAAAATCCAAGCCAAGACTGGACCCGGGCCATCGCGCAGGCCACGACGGATCAAAATCGCGACGAGGTCACGAAAGCCAAAGACGGCGAACGCCTCCAACAAAGCTACGCGGGACGGTTGGGGAAATTTATCGAACCAACTATTGCACCCATGGGATTCGACTGGAAGATAGGAATTGGCCTCATCGGCGCTTTTGCCGCCCGCGAGGTGTTTGTGGCCACCGTCGGCGTGGTTTACGGCGTTGGCAATGACGTTGAGGATGATCTGCCGTTGCGACAAAAACTTCGGGACGAACGACGCCCGGACGGATCCCTCGTGTACACGCCCCTTGTGGGGTTGTCGTTGATGCTATTTTTCGCCTTGGCGTGCCAGTGCATGGGCACACTGGCTGTGGTTCGTCGCGAGACGGGCACCCTTGTCTGGCCGGTGTTTTTGTTTGCGTACATGACGACGCTGGCGTGGATTGTCAGCACCGCCGTCTACCAGGGCGGGCGGGCGCTGGGCTGGGGGTAGCGGGGCTGGGGAAAAGCACGTCACCATTCGGCGTGAACGCCCAGGGTGGGCAGCACAATCGGGAACGACACTTCGTCTAGGGCGCCATCTTCGCCTCGCCGGACGTCAAAGACTTCCCGTTTGAAAGTGGCGTTTATGAATTCAAAGTACACGTCCAGCGCGAAACGGTCGAAAATGAACCGCCGGTCGGCCCGCAAGTCAACCCGATAGAATGTCGGCAAACGAACGTATTCCGACGGCCCCTGAACGCGCATATCGTAAAGCGGGAACGGACGTCCGGTGTTCAGATGAAATTTTCCGCCAACCGTAAACCCGCGGGGCAGCCGGTACGAAAGCACAAGGTTAAGAATATGCCGTTGATCCCAGTCTGATGGAAACCGGCTGTTGCTTTGCGGGGTCAGACGCTCGCTGCGGGACAAGGTATAGGCCAGCCAGCCATGCAAACGCTGCGACAGAGGCCGACGGATCATGAATTCCAGACCATACCCCTGACCATCGCGCAGCTCAAGAATGGGTTGATTCGGATCAGGTTCGAACTGGCTGCGCAGGTCGGTCAGGCGGAACCTCTGGTAAAAACCGCTTAGTTCCAAACTGAGCCCACCGGGCAAAGGCGCTTCGACACCCGCAGATCCCTGGTAGGACGACTGTAGGCCGATGGTCTTGAGCCCAAAACCCTCGAATCCGGGCACGGCCACGGGATAGCTGGCCATCTGGGTAAACGCGCCCCCCATCGCCTTGACCCAAAGGGCGTCACCAAACCTGCGGCGCACACTGAGCCGGGGGCTGGGCGCGTTGCGAGTCGTCCCCTGCTGGACATAAATCTCATGTCGAAGCGCGGGGGCGATGACCCACCTATCACCGGGACGCAGCGTCGCGGCCAGGTACGCCCCAGATTGAAAGGCGTTTCGTTCCTGAAATACGTCGATGGTGTCGGCGCCAAATCGCGTGCTCTGTGGCGAAAAATGCTGAAATTCAGAATCGGCACCTGCCTCGACGTCAACCGAGGCACCTAGAGGCCGAACATACCGTACGCGTGGCGCGATCGTACGCATGGCCGACCGAATCGCCGAGTTGATGATGGGCTTCAGAAGCGTCGCGGTCCGATCCCACCCAACCAGGGCTCCTGCCTCAAAACGCCCACCCCCTATCCGGCCCTCCCACCGAAGGTCGGCCCGGTGAAAGGTGATCTGGGCGTGGGTATCGGGCTCTTTTTTGTGCCCCAGGGTGTCGCTGGACCCAAACAAAAACAAAACCAACCGACCCGGACCCAAGCTGTGTTCCCCCCGGGCCTGATAGTCCCAATATCCCAGCGTATACGTCGGAGACAACGCCGAGGCGATAAGCCCCGTAAACGAGTAGCGACCCGCGATGGCGACGTTGCCGCGCCCATCATGTACGGGTGTAACGATGATTCCCCCTGCATCAAAAAGCCGCACATCGACGGCACCATGAACCCGATCCGCCTTGGGTGTTTGGGTCTTGGCGGCGACGATGCCCGAGACGAACCGTCCATAACGGGCTGGATAGCCCCCTGGATAAAAATCGAGCTGTTCGATGAAAAACGGGTGAATCACCGATGGCCCCAGCGCAAGGTGAAATAGCGCGGGCAAGCGAACGCCATCGACAAAGAACCCCGTATTCCCCGGATTGGCACCGCGAATCGTGTAAAGCGCCAATGGCCACACAGGCTGGGCGACACCGGGCAGAGATTCAATCACCCGAAACGGTTCGCCCATCGTGCCCGGAGTCTTGGTCAATTCTTCCTGGCGCAGGGTCACGCGCGTGGCGTCGGCAGCGGGTGGAACGACAACGGATTCATAACGTTCGCCGGTTTGCCGAGGCGACAGGAGGAATAGATGTTGAAGATCACCCAAGGCCCCGGCGGTCACCGTCAGCTCGGCCGGCTCATAGCCGGGAAACTGAATTTGAAGTTGGTGACGTCCTTGGGACAAAGGAAGTTCAAAACGCCCATCGACACCGGATTCCAAGGCCGCGATCCCGTCGACCGTGATCGAGGCGCCCGCAAGGGACTCACGGATCCCGCGCGCCACCACCTGCCCTCGAAAGATGACCGAAGCGACGGCCCGCGCGTCGGACCCCGATTCGGCCTTTCCTGCGTCCCCAGCCCCGGCGTCAGGCTGGGCCTGAACCTTCGTTGCAAAAAAACATGTGAGGAGGATTCCCGCCAATCGACCGGCAGCGTCCGCGGCACGGCCCCCTGACATTAGGGTTCGTCTTTCTTGATCCGCTGCCCATCAGCCTTTTCCAGCGACGTTAGCCACAGCCCGTTGCGATCCGAGGGCTGCCGTTCGCTTACCAAAAAGGCAAGGCTGCCGTTTGGTCCCAGCGTAAAATCTGAGACTTCATGTTCGAACAAGATCTCTGAACCGGTCAAGGCATTGCGCCGAACCAGATCCCCCGTCAGATCCTGTAGGGACACGCGCACGATCCCAAAAATCTGATCCTGCGTGACGGACACCTCGCTAATGGATTCCGCGACCCGGCGTACCGCCCCGGTTTCGTGGTTGGCGAAAAACAGATCTGATGGGCCAGGACCGTAGTGGGACCAAAACACAACCGGTTCAGGGCCCCCGACCCAGAAATACCCAAGCTGCGGCGACAACGAGACCTCGGCACCCACAGGCGACAGCAAGCGTGGGGGCCCCCGCAGGTCGGCATCAATGACCATCAACCGGCCCGAGACCTGCATGGTCCCCTCGATGGGATCAAGATACAGCATGAAACGCCCATCGGACGTGAACTGCTGGGCCGCCGGCCGAATCTCAGCCACACGAAAAGGCGGATCGTCACCCGGGGTTTCAATGGCCAGACGGCGCTGGCTGTCGGCGTAGATACGTTGACCGGGACGATGGGGATGGGCCACGGGCTGCCCCACCACGTCGGCCATGCCAACGGGCATGATCACCACCCGATCTTCGTTCGTGTCAGTGTTGAAATAGTGCAGTTTTGCCGCGGTGTTCATCGAAACGTTGGCGTTTTCTCCGAATATGAAAATCGCCCCGTTCCACCCCAACCAACAGCAAGGATTCGCCACTGGCAAAGGCCGCGCCGTCTTGGCTGTAACGTCGAAAACCACGGTCTGGGGGCGGCCCTGATCGGCAACCACCATCACCGCAAGTTTCATGTCTGGTCGGAAAGAAAACCGAGACACCTGCGCCCGCAGCCTTTCGGGGGGGCTGTCGGGTCCGGTCCAGCGAACCAGCGCGCGATCCTGTCCTTCGATGAAATAAACCAGTTTTTCAGAAATCACCTGTATCTGCCCCGCCACCGCGCCGAGCACATAGTCCACATTTGGGGACAGGCGCAGGTGCAGCTGCCGCAACGGGGAGCCGGGCACATACCGCTGGTACAGAATGGGCCCCTCGGCCGGCAGCGAATACGACGTCACCTCGGCAATGCGGTCAAGTTCGTCAACACCGGGACGAATGCGCACGAGGGTTCCCTGGCTGACAGGCGCCCCATCGGCGGGGCGGCTTTCATCCACCATGTAGTAGCGACTTTGTGAATCCCGGTTCGACCAGCCCCGCGTGTCCGATATGTTGGCCAGTAACAGCCGAGGCTCACCAGATTCTGTCGACACCGCGAACAGGTCGAAGGCGCCGCCCCGCCCTGGCATCGCGTTGGTCCGCTTCCGCTGGAAAAATATCGAAGGTTTTCCGTCGACCAGGCCAAATTCGGGGTTTGAAATATCGCGTCCGGACGCCAACTTGCGGCCCTGAACCGGCTTGGCGTCGGGTAGGCATCCAAACGTTCCCAGGCCCAAAAGGACCATCCATCCGCACACAAGGGGCCAGCGCACGGCCTGAGTCTAGCCCAGGCTTGGCGAAGCGGGGTCTACAAGACGGGGGTCTGCTCGTCGGACGCGTCTTCCAGTTCGTGGGGGAACCGGCTGTGCATAACCCCCTCGACCAGGGTCTCGATCTCGGATTCGGTTCGAAACCGGCTTTGGCTCTGGACGATGGTTTCGACCAAGGATTCGGCCTCGGCCAGCCGGGTGGCGCGTATGATCGATTTGACGACCGGTATCTGCCGGGGCGACATGGACAAATCGCGCAACCCTAGGCCCAGAAGCACCCAGGTCAGGACTGGATCGCCCGCCATGTCACCACACATGGCCACAGGTTTTCCCGCGCGCCGGGCCCCAAGGACGATCTCGCGCAGAATGCGCAAAATTCCTGGGTGAAGCGGATGGTACAGGTACCCAACGTGTTCGTCCTGGCGATCTGCCGCCAGCGCGTATTGAATCAAATCGTTCGTGCCGATCGACAGGAACTCACATTCCTGGCCTAAAAGATCGGAAATCATGGCGGCGCTGGGGGTTTCGATCATAGCCCCCAAAGGGACGAAGGGATCGAAACGGGTTCCTTCGGCGCGCAATTCGCGCACAACATCGGCGCAAATCTGTTTGGCGGCGCGCAGTTCTGTCAAACCGGAAATCATGGGGAACAGAATGCGCAGCGGGCCTTCGGCTGCCGCCCGGTACAGCGCCCGAAGCTGCGCCCGAAAAACGTCCTTCTGCCACAGCGAATAGCGGATCGACCGCATGCCCATGGCGGGATTGTTTCCCGCCGGAATGCGCAGGGACGCAGGAAGTTTGTCCCCCCCTAGATCCAACGTGCGGAACGTCGCAACCTTGCCGCCCAAAGAGCGGACCACCGACACCGCGTGGTCGTACTGTTCGTCCTCGGACGGCAGATCCTGCCGTTCCAAATACAGAAATTCGGTCCGAAATAGTCCTAGCGACTCTGCCCCTAATTCAACCGCCCCCGAAACCTCTTCTAGCAGTTCAACATTTGCTGCCAAATTAACCCGCACGCCATCGAGGGTGATGGCTGGCGATTCGCGGCTTTCGGCCAACCGCCGGTCGCGGTTTTCCGATCGTTCGCGACGCGCCTCAAACAGCACCAGCGTGGATTCATCGGGATCAAGGATGACCACCCCCCGCCCCCCGTCTACAATCACCGTCGCGCCCGGGCGGACGCGGTGGACAAAGTCAGGCACGCCGACCACCAAGGGCAGCCGCAGCGCCCGCGCCAGAACCGCCGAATGCGAGGTTTTTCCACCCGCTTCCGTGAAGATGGCCACCACCCCTGCACGTTGCAACTGGGTGAGCTCGGCCGGCGAAACATCGTGCGCGAAGGCGACGGCCCCCGGCGGAACCTCCTCACGCGGCGACGCCTCGATCTCCACCAGATTGCGCAGAATCTGTTCGCCCACCATGTCGATGTCGCTGCGCCGATCGCGAAAATATGGATCTTCGATGCGCGTGAACACCGCCGCAATTCGATCCAAAGATCGGCGCACAGCCCATTCGACCGATATCAGTTCGTCCCGAACCAAACCCCGGGCCTGTTCCACCAGATGTACGTCGGTCAGCATCAGGCGGTGGGCCTCCAGGATCTGGTAGGTCTGGCTGTCACCTTCCTGGGCCGCCACCTGAGCCTGAACGCGACGAAGCTGCGCATCACTTTTTTTCAACGCTTCATCGAAACGCCGCAGTTCGTGTTCAACCTGCTGCGGGGCCACATGACATTCGTGGACCTCGACCCGACCACCCAAAAAATGCGCGACGCCGACCGCTATGCCGGGGGCAGCCGCAACCCCGACCAATCTATGCATGAAGGTCAACCCCTTCGTCGAAGCCCCGCTCGACCAAAGCCGCCAATGCCCCTAAGGCGACATCAGCGTCGGCACCCGCAACCCTCAAGGTGACCTTGGTCCCCATCGCCGCCACCAACGTCAGCAGGCCCATAATGCTTTTGCCATTGACCTCCTCGCCATCTTTGGCCACAAACACTTCGGATTTGTATTTCGCCGCAAGCTGAACGAATTTCACAGCCGCGCGGGCGTGCATCCCCAGCTTGTTGCAAATCTTCACGTCCCTGGTTTCTTCTGCCATTTTAGCGCCTCTCCGTCACAGAAACCCTGCCCGTCAGCTCAGTTCCCAGCCGAATCGAACGGCGCCCGGCATCCCGCAGTTCTTCAGCCATCACGCTAGGCGCGGTTAGACGCCGATTCATCGTTGCCAGTTTCACCAGCATCGGAAGGTTGACCCCGCACAGGACCTCGGCCGGGCGGGTGCCGTCCAACATGGCCATCGCCGCGTTAAATGGGCTCGATCCGTGAATGTCCACCATGATCAAAACCCCGCCTCCTTCGTCAACACCCTCGCAGGCCTCGGAAATGCGATCGACCAGCATATCGAACGTTTCTTCCAGCCGAACCGAAACCGCCGCCAAGGCGGGAATCGCACCCAGGATGGCACGCGCCGTCGCCACCAAGGCGTCAGCGGATCTTCCATGGGTAACCACCACCACCGCCACCAAAGGTTCAGTCGTTTTTTTCTTTCGCGGCATGGGCGGATTGAGTCTAGGGGAAATCGTGGGTCATGTCGCCACCTGCACCCGATCAACGTCGCGATGTCGGATTTGGACATTCGATTCGCGTGACAGCCGCCGTCCCAGTTCGCCAGCCACCGCCACCGACCGGTGGCGCCCCCCCGTACATCCAATGGCTACGGTGGCGTACGATTTGCCTTCGCGTTCGAAGGCCGCCAAAGACAAGGCTAGCAGTTCTTCGGCCTTGGCCACGAAAAGCTGGGTTTCCGGGTTGTCGAGGACGAACCGTTTCACAGGTTCGTCTTCACCAGTTTGGGAGGAAAGCCCTTCAATGAAAAATGGGTTGGGCAGAAAACGAACGTCCAAAACGATGTCCGCCTCTGCGGGCAGGCCATATTTGAAACCGAACGACAAGAGGGTCACCGCGAGCCGCGCCTCGGCCCGGCCATACCGTTCCAGGACGAGGGCCCGCAGGGCGTGGACGGTCAGATCACGCGTGTCGACAATTTGGGTGGACTGGTTTCGTAGCGGCGACAGGCATTGCCTTTCGGCCGTAATGCCTTCGCGGATATTGGATCCGGACAGGGGATGGCGTCGGCGGGTTTCCGAAAATCGCCGCAGCAACACATCATCGGGCGCGTCCAGGAACAAAACGTCCACGCTGTGCCCTGCCGCCCGCAATGACTCAATAACCGGCCCCGCGTCATCCAGAAACTCGCTGCCTCTGACGTCCACACCTAGGGCCGCCCTCGAAATTTCGTCCCGCGCCACCAGAAGTTCGATGAACTTTGGCAAAAGCGGCATCGGCAAGTTGTCCGCACAATAGAACCCCAAATCTTCAAGCGCCCGCAATGCAGTGGATTTTCCCGCACCGGACACCCCTGTAACAACGACGACCTTCACTCGATCTCCTCCTTGCGTCGATCGCGCGCCAGGGCCAGTGCCTGATCAAGCCGTTCCTGAAATTCGCGGGCCGAATGGTGGCCACGGGCCTGTAGCAATCGGTTTCGCGCCGCCACCTCAATCAACGAACTGACATTCCGTCCGGGACTGACCGGCAGCTTCAGAAGCGACACGGGGAGGTCCAGAACGTCGAAACGCAGTTCGTCCAGGCCCAGGCGATCGTGTTCTACATGTTCGTCCCAGCGATAAAGTTCAATCACCAGTTCAACCTTCTTTTCATCACGAACCGCCGCCACGCCAAACATGTCCTTGATGTTGATAATGCCAAGACCACGCACCTCCATATGATGCTTAATTAATTCCGAGGCCGTCCCTAACAAAACGTCGCCCACCGTACGCCGGACCTCGACCAAATCATCGGCAACCAGCCGATGACCTCGCATGATCAGTTCTAAGGCCGCTTCGGACTTCCCGATTCCGCTTTTCCCCATCAACAAGATGCCAACCCCTAAGACGTCCAACAATACGCCGTGCAGGCTGACGCTGGGAGCCAAACGCTGGGCGATGAATTCCTGGACAGCTTCGATGGTGACTGACGACGCCAAGGACGTACGCAAAAGGGAAATGCCCCGCCGGGTCGCCGCGTCCAGCAGATCCGGGGGAACGTCTAGGCCCTTGGTCACGACCACGCAGGCCGGCTCCAGTGCCATGAAGGTTTCAATCCCGTGCAGGGCCTCGTTGGGTGACAAACTGCCCAAATACGAAATTTCGGTCGCGCCCAAAATCTGGACCCGTTCGGGGTGGACCTGCAGGACATACCCTGCCAGGGCCAGGCCGGGTTTCTGGATGCGCGGCACACTGATGCGCCGGTCAAGGCCCGCATCCCCCGTCAACAGCACCAGTCCTAAAGTGGTTTCCGTCAGAAGGTCGCGGACAGACAACGTTGGCACGCGCGCCGAGGGCGTCACACGAGCCGACGAGGCAGGAGGCGGGGCCATCGTCAGTACTTGGCGTCCTCTTCCTGGATCACACGAAACATGGAGGGGGCATCGGGCGCTTCAAGAAGGCGCTGTCTGAACTGCGCATCCCGGAATAGCCGAGACAACCGAGCCAAGGCCTTCAGATGAATCCCCGTGGAGTTAGCCGGGGCCACCAACATGAAGACCAGATGTGTCGGCTTGCCATCGATAGAATCGAACTCTAGGCCACGAACCGAACGCCCGAGGGCACCGACCAGCTCCCCCACCGATTCCAACTTCCCGTGGGGAATAGCGATGCCGTCCCCAATCGCCGTTGACGCCAACAATTCACGTTCTTCTAGAACCCGACGCAACGTAGCCGGGTCTATCTCGTGCATCACTTGGGTCACCCGACCGCACATTTCGGCAAGGACATCGGTCTTGGCCGAACTTTTCAGGTCAGCCAGAATCAGTTCTGGTTTTAGAAAATCGATGACCTTCATGATGAAACAATCAAGGGGCTAGGGTTTGGATCCGACCAACCGTGTCAGGGCATTACGAAGACGTTGCCGGCGCGCCGGTTTCAATAAGGCCGTAGTTACCATCCTTGCGGCGGTATACGACCGAAACCTCGTGGCTGTCCATGTCCGCAAAGACGAAAAAGTCGTTTTCCATCAGATTCATCTGCATGACGGCGTCATCAATACGCATGGTGCGCACGGTGAAGGTTGATTCCTTTACCACCTTCAACGCGGGGGCCTTAGGGGCGGTTGTTGCGGGCACACCCGATTTGCCGGCCTTCTTATCGACCTTCTTAGCCGAAGCCTTGCCACGTGCCGGTTCCAGCCCTGCGGCCTCAATGACCTGACCCTTCATGGCGAAACTGGGGCCACCGTGCGGCTTGTGGTTGCGGATCTTCTCCTTCCACTTGCGGACCTGCCTTTCGATCCGCGATCCAGCCAGATCGATGGACGAATACATGTCCTCGGTTGTTTCGCTTGCCTGCAAGACCAGACCGGATGGCAACGTGATGACAAACTCGGCCACGAAGGAATGGTCTCGTTCTACGGAAAAAATCGCGTGTGCCGCTATGGGGTCGCCGTGAACGTATTTTTTGATCCGCTCAAGCCGTTCCCCGGCATAGGTCCTGACCGCTGCGGATGCGTCCATGTGGCGGAAGGTGATGGTCAGTTGCATGCGGGCAGGCCTCCTGGATTGGGCTGGTAGGGGTTGGGTTGGCGCACACAGATCAGAATATCTGGCGGCGCTTATTGCTAGATAGGATCTTAAGCTGCTCTCGGTACTTGGCAACCGTTCGGCGTGCGATCTCGATGCCTTGTTCAGCCAGAAGCTCGACCAGCCTTTGGTCCGAATGGGGTTCTTTGGCCTCCTCGCCGCCAATAAGCTGCTTGATCTTCAGCTTGACGGCCTCGGACGCAACATCATCGCCGTCTGACCTTCCGATGCCCGAATTGAAGAAATACTTCAGTTCGAAAATGCCCTGCAAGGTCTGGACATATTTGTTAGTCGTCACCCGCGACACAGTCGATTCATGCATCCCGATGTCTTCGGCCACGTCGCGCAGAATCAGCGGCTTCAAGTACGCCGTACCTTTTTCAAAAAATTCGCCCTGAAACTTCAGGATTGATTCCGTTACACGCACGATGGTTCGCTGTCGCTGCTGGATCGACCGGATCAGCCATTGGGCGCTGCGCAGCCTTTCCTGGATGTAATCCTTGGCATCCTTCCCACCGGCCAATGCAGTCCGGTAGAAATCTGAAATTTTTAGTTTCGGAAGGCCATCGTCATTGGGAACCACGAAATATTTGTCGCCTATCTTGTGGATATACACATCCGGCGATACGTAATTCGGTTCTTCGCTGGTGTAATTTCGGCCCGGTTTCGGGTCTAGTTCCTGAATGACCTTCACCGCCTCATAGATCTCATCAACCGGCTGATTCAGATCCTTGGCGATGGCGGCATAGTTCCGCTTCTCCAGGTTCCCCATGTGTTTGGTGATAATGCCGACCAGGATAGGATCATCGGCGCCTAGGTGTTTGGCCTGAAGCAGAAGACATTCTTGCAGATTTCGCGCCGCAACCCCCGCGGGGTCCAGCTCGTGAATCAGATCCAAAGTGTCCTCGACAAACTCAAGGTCGCAGCCGGCCTCCTCCGCAATTTCACAAAGATCCTGGTCCAGATACCCGTCCGGGGTCAGATTGCCAATGATCAGCAGGGCAACCGCCTTTTCCTCGTCCATGAAACGGGACAGCTCGATTTGCCAGCGTAGGTGCTCGAACAACGACGTCCCCCGCGTCATGGTCGACTCAACCGAGGGAAGCTCGTCGCCCTCCTTCCGGTACGATGGCATGGGGGGGCTCGACGCCTGGTTCTCTAGGTACCCCTCCCAGTCAAAATCTTTGACCGCCTCATCGGAACGCGCGTCGGGCTTTACCTCGGTGCTGCTTTCGACCTTCTCGCCCGACTGCGCCAGCATCGGCAACTCAGTTTCGCCCACCCGTTCGGCTGCGGCCTCGTTGGACGCACCGGTAAGGGGCATTTCCACCTCCGACCCTGATTTGGAGCTATCCCCCGACGCGTCCATCGCGTCCTCTAGGACGGGATTTTCAAGGATCTCGTCACGCAGCGTATCAACAAGCTCAAGGCGTGATAGCTGAAGCAGCTTGATAGCCTGCTGCAGCTGAGGTGTCATCACCAGTTGCTGTGAGAGCTTGAGGTGCTGCTTGATCTCCATACCCATGGCGGCTACCTCGAACGTCGCGGTTTCGGTCCCAAGATTGCTTAAAGAATGCGCTCCTGTTGTAACACCTCAAGAGGTCAGGGGAAAGGTGAATACGCTTGTGGTACATGTATTGCTTAATCCGACTAAGATAAGGGCCATGTCCGCCCTCAAAGACGTGCCCACCGCCGCGTTGTTCCCTGAACTGACGCCCCTACCGGGAAAACAGACAGGCGACGGCCTGCGTGAACTGGTCGGCCTTATGCAGCGCCTGTTGGCACCTTCGGGGTGCCCCTGGGACCGGGAACAGACCCTGTCCACGCTTGTGCCCTATCTGGTCGAGGAAACTTACGAAGTGGTGGACGCCTTGGCCCAAGGCGACGTCCCCGGACACCGTGAGGAGCTAGGCGATTTGCTGTTGCAGGTGGTGTTCCAATCCGAACTGCGTTTTTCCGAGGGCCACTTCGGCATCGATGACGTTTGCAAAGGCATCGTTACCAAACTGGTCCGGCGGCACCCGCACGTTTTTGGCGACGTTAAGGTCGGGGGTACGGACGATGTGCTGAAAAACTGGGCCGCCGTGAAGGCCCAGGAGAAAGCCGAGAAGGGGAAAAAAGGCGCCCTAGACGGCATTCCGCGTAGCGCCCCCGCCCTCCTGCGGGCCAGCCGTACCGGCGAAAAAGCCGCCGCGGTCGGATTCGACTGGCCCGACGTCACAGGTGTTCGTGAAAAGGTCAGCGAAGAGTTGGAAGAATTAGACCGGGCCGTCACGCAGGGCGATCAGCACGCGATGCAAAGCGAATTAGGGGATCTGCTGTTTTCGGTAGTGAATCTGGCGCGCAAGTTAGGGATCGATCCGGAAAACGCCCTGCGGGGGACGGTGGATCGGTTTGCCCACCGTTTTCGGCATATGGAGGAATCGGTCGCGTCCCGCGGCGAAACGCTGGGAGGCCTGGATTTTCAGGCCCAAGATCGGTTGTGGGTAGCCGCGAAGGCCGCGTTGCAAACCGAAGAAGGCAAAAGTCAAGGATCGGAGCCCTCGCCCAGCATCGCGCAAACTTCGGGCGAATAACGTTCGTCGCCCGGGCCGTGAAGCAAAAGGGGAGGGTCCGTCGTTACCAGATCCCCGGGGCCAAACGTGGCGAACACAAGCGCGCGCGAAGGTGTCTCATCCATTCGTGGAAGCACCGGCCGAACCCGCAGGTCACCGAAGCCCTCCCGACGAACCTGAGATATCAGTTCGTTGACCCGGGTCCATGGAAACACGACCGCCAAGGTTCCCCCAGGCCGAAGCGCCCGGGCCGCCAAGGCTGTCCAGTCAGCTAGGGTTAGCGAAATTTCATGGTGGGCCTGGGCCTTCCCCGGATCGGGCGGCAACGGCCCCTGCCCTAAGGCCCGGAACGGCGGATTCGACACCACGAGATCAAACGATCCGGGTTCGATCGCTGCCCGACGTGCGTCTTCACAGCGCAGCGAAAACCGGTCCCCAAACCCGTTAACACCAACCGCTCGTTCGCACAGGCCGGCCAGAAGCGACTGAATTTCCAGCCCCACGCCCGAGGCGGAAGCGTCGCGCGCCAACAACAAGAAGGACAGCGCCCCGGTTCCGGTTCCGATCTCCAAAAACCTTCCAAAAGGGGGCGTTAGAGATCCCGCCAGCAGCACCGGATCCAGGCTGGACCGAAACCCGCGGGCCGGTTGGAACAAGGTGACGCGCCCGCGCAGCAGGGTGTCCCGGGTCACTTGTTCATCCACGAGGACTCGACTCTACTCTTCAGACAGGAAGGGAATCCAAGGGGTTTGCGTGAAAGACAAAACAAGCTATTATAGCCAAATGAAAGTAGCTCCAGTGGCTGACCTCAAAAATCGCCTCAGCCATTATCTACGGATGGTGGCGATGGGGGAGGACGTGACCATCACCGATCACGGGCATCCTGTTGCACGCGTCACCCGCGTGTCGGCAGATGAGGCTGGCGTCGCAGGTCTGGTCGCCACGGGGCTAGCGCGGCCACCGGTGGCCGCGCTGCCAGAGGATTTTCTTCGACGCCACCTGCCCCGGTCAACCCTACCGGCCTCGCAGGCCCTGATCGACGATCGGGAGGATCGCTTCTGACTCTGCGCTATTGGGACGCGTCCGCACTGGTGTCGTTGTGCCTGGCCGAGGCGGCGACGCCGGAGGTTCGCAAACTGGCTTCCGCAGACATCGTTACATGGGTGGGGTCACGGGTTGAAATCGCGTCGGCAATCGAACGGCGCACGCGTGAAGGCAGCCTCGATGACAGCGCAAGAATCAAGGCCTTGCACTGCCTTTCGGATCTCGCAAACGCCTGGACTCAGATCGAGGCCGTGGTGCCGGTCTGCGACCGGGCGCTGAGGTTGCTCGCCGTTCACGCGCTGCGAGCCGCCGATACCATGCAATTGGCCGCGGCCCTCGTCGCAACGGGCGATCGGCCGGGGGGCAACGATTTTGTCTGCACAGATAGGCGTCTTCGCGAGGCAGCCTCACGCGAGGGGTTTCAAGTCTTGCCAGCTGGTTGAAGGCGTCCGGGGGGAATCCCGCGCGTTCCCCCGTGTCGATTTTCTCTGCTAAACCCCCGCCCCATGAGCGCCGACAAGAAACTGTTCATCGAAGATCTAGATGTGGCTGGAAAACGCGTCATCGTGCGCGTGGACTTCAACGTTCCGCTGAAGGACGGCGTGGTTGAAAGCGACAAACGCCTCAAAGAATCCCTTCCCACCATCAAGTACCTGCGCGACAAGGGCGCCCGAACCATCCTGATGTCCCACCTGGGCCGTCCCGACGGCAAGGTGGTTGCGGACATGAGCCTCGCCCCGGTTGCAAAGGTGCTGGGATCTCTGTTGGGGGTGGACGTGAAATTTGCTAGCGACTGCGTGGGCAAGCCGGCCGAGGAGGCCGTCGCCAAACTGGGCAACGGCGACGTGTTGTTGCTGGAGAACTTGCGATTTCACGTGCAAGAGGAAGAAAACGATCCGGCCTTTGCGAGGGCATTGGCAGGGCTTGCTGATCTGTACGTCAATGACGCCTTCGGGACGGCCCACCGCGCCCACGCCTCAACCGAGGGCATCACGCGCTTCGTTTCGCAGGCGGCGTCGGGATACCTGATGAAAAAGGAATTGGACTACCTAGGCGGCGCGTTGACCAACCCGGCCCGGCCTTTCGTCGCGATCGTCGGCGGATCGAAGGTATCGACCAAGATCGACGTGATCAAGAGCCTCCTGCCACGGGTCGACTACCTGCTTTTAGGCGGCGGGATGACCTACACCTTCCTCAAGGCCCAGGGGATGGAAGTGGGAGATTCCATCGTCGAGAAGGATAAGATCGACCTTGCGAAATCTTTGCTGGCCGAGGCCCAGGGCAAACTTATTTTGGCGGACGACATCGTTGTGACGGACAAATTGGATTTCAGGGCCCGCACCGTGGGCCAGACCAAGATTGTGAAGAAAGATCAGATCGAGCCCGGATGGGAAGGCGTCGATGCGGGACCCGAAACCGTGGCCAAGTTCGAGGCCATTTTGCTGAAGGCCAAGACCATCGTTTGGAATGGCCCCGTTGGCGTGTTTGAGATCGACGCTGCGGCTAAGGGCACCATCGCGATAGCCGAGATTTTGGCCAAGGCGACGGCGCTAGGCGCCATCACGATCATTGGTGGCGGGGATTCGGCGTCAGCGGTCAAGAAGGCGGGGGTCGCCAACAAGGTGTCGCATGTGTCAACGGGTGGAGGCGCCTCACTGGAATTTCTGGAAGGCAAGGCCTTGCCTGGCGTCGAGGCCCTGACCTCAAAGACAATCTGAGGGTTTCGCCGCGGCCCTTAGGTGGCAGCAGACACGAACGCGGGCAGGTCAGATGAGGACGTGTCCTGGATCGGAGGGGTCAAGGGCAAAGTAAGGGTGAAACATGCTCCAAGCCCGGGGCCTTCGCTTGCAGCGACCAGGCCCCCGCCCATCTCGACAGCGGCACAGGCGCTGCTGTGAAGGCCGAAGCCGTGGCCGTCGGCCTTGGTTGTGAAGCCATAGGCGAAGACGCGTTGCAGGTTCTCCGGGGCAATGCCGCACCCGCTGTCCTCGACCTCGATAAGAATCCTCCCAGGGGTGCCAGGCCGCAAACGAAGTGTCAGATTCCGGGTGGGACCGTCCTGGGCCACTACCGCGTGACGTGCATTCGAGATCAGGTTGATCAAGATTTGCAATACTTTATGGCGATCAATAAATACAGCGGGCGTCGGGCCATAGTCCCTGGTCACGACCAGCCCACGTTTTTCCAGGGCAGCCTGTTCGGACTGCAAGGCGTCGTCCAGCAGCCCGGACAACGCAACTTGTTCGATGACGGCCATTTCCACGCCCTGTTTGGCCTGGGACTGCTGCCGACTCACGATGGTCCGGATGTGTTCGACATTCTTTTGCAGGTTGTCGACCTCACTTTCAATGGTCTTTCGTTCCTCAGCAACCGCGTCGGCTAGCTGACACAGATACGGGGGCAAGCGCCGTCCCTTCTCGTTCTCGGACAAAAATCGACCAACATCGTCCCCTTGCGCGCGCAGCAGCTCGGCCACGCGAAACAGCCCGTTGGCCCGCGACTGCAACACAGTTTCGCGTACCACCCCTGCCGACACATTGACGCTGTTCAGGACGTTCCCGACGTTGTGGAGCACAGTCGTTGCCACATCCGCCATTCCCGCCCTTCGAGACGCATCCATCAGCTGCCGCTGCATATGTTGGTTCTGTTCCAAGGTTTCGGTGAGCTTCCCGTTGGCCTGCACAAGAGCCACAGTGCGATCGTCGACTCGCTTCTCCAATGTCCCATTCAGCTCCTGAAGTTTTCGCAGCGTAGTCTCGGCAAACCGCAAAAGCGGCCCTAGGTAGCCACCGACAAAGATGAAACTGGCCATCAGGGCCACGAGGCAGCCGGCAGACGCTATCAACAACATCCTCTGCCGCAGCGCATTTCCCTCTTGCAACCGAAGTTTGGACACAAGCACGACCGCGCGGCCCACCTCACGTCCCTCAATCCGGGCCGCGTCCCAGGACCAGAGGTACGAAGCGGCCTCCCCAACCGTGCCCTCGTTCAGCCGAAACAGGGCGTCGGCATCGGCTGGCACAGGGCCGTGCCGGGCCAGACTACGTCCGGCAGCATCAATTATCAAAAGCGCCAGGACATCGGTCATTTGCGTGTGCCGCCGCATGGCCTTGGCGACCAACTGAGAATCACCAACCGCCATGGGAATCTCGGCCTTTCGCAGAAGTTCTTGGGGAATTTGGCTCGCCTTCCACGCCAGGTCATCGCGCACCGTCTTTTCAAACCGCCGAAAAATTCCCGACACCAGGAAGAAGGTGATGCCACTTGAACCGACCAACAGGGCGGCAATGAAGATCGACAGAATGGTCTTGAGGCGAAGGCTCGACGGAATCTGGGCGCGCTGCTCACGGATCTCTGACATCTCGCGTTTGGCGGTCAGGAAATCTTGCGTCGTCGAATCGGCGCGATTCGGATCCATAAGAACTCAGGCTCGGCGCACTGCCCCCAAAACTTAAGCGCATATCCCAACTGACCGATGTCCTTGGGTATCCCCGTGCTTCACGCCAACCCCTCCCCCCCGAAAATCGGCGGTCTTGCGACGCCGGCTGTTGCCATGAACCGTCATATCTTGCTGGTGGACGACAACCAATCGATTCACAACGACATTCGCAAGATCCTCGATCCCCAGCGGGCCACCGCCGCAGCGTTAGACGACCTTGAGGCGGATCTGTTCGAGGAACCCGAAGTGGGCCCCGCTGTGAACCGGACGCGGTTCGACCTAGATTCCGCCTTGCAGGGGCCCCAAGCGCTGCTGATGCTGCAGGAGGCCCGGGCCGCAGGACGGCCTTATGCAGTGGCCTTCGTTGACATGAGGATGCCCCCCGGATGGGATGGCATCGAAACCATCAGCCGTCTCTGGCGGGAGGATCCCGATTTGCAGGTTGTGATCTGTACCGCCTATTCGGATCACAGTTGGCACGACATCATCAAACGACTGGCGCCCACCGATGGATTGCTGATCCTGCGAAAGCCATTCGATTCCGTTGAGATTCGACAAATGGCGCAGGCATTAACCACAAAATGGATGCTGCGCCAGCAGGTTCGGGCGCGGATTGTTGATCTTCAGGATCAAGTTCAGACACGTACCCACGCGCTGGCTGAAACCAATCGACAATTGCAGGTCGAATCGGCAGCCCGAAAACGTATGGAAACCGAGTTGCGTTTGACTCAGAAACTAGATGCCGTGGGACAAGTGGCAGCGGGGATTGCCCACGAAATCAGCACACCTTTACAGTTCCTGGGCGATACAGCGACGTCGTTGCGCGCCGCATTCGAAGGTTTACGGCAACTGCATCTCGATCTGCGGGCCCTCATAGACGATGCGGTTGGTGACCACCCGGGGCTTACGCGCTTGCGCGACGCCGCAGCCATCATTGAACGTACGGCACGCCCCGACCTGCTGGCCCAGGAAATCACCGAGGGCATCGAACGCACAGTGCAAGGCGGCGATCGCATTGCCACCATTGTGCAGGCCATGAAAGAATTCCTTCACGCGGACGAGACCGAAAAACACCCCGCAGACTTGAACCGGGCCCTCGCCAACACCTTGGTGGTCGCGAAACATGAATACAAATATGTAGCCGAAGTGGAAACCGATCTGGGCGAACTTCCTTCGGTGGTGTGCCACATCGGGGATCTGAATCAGGTCTTCCTGAATCTGATCGTCAACGCAGCCCACGCCGTAGCGGATGTGGTGCCCCGCACCCACAAACTTGGACGCATTCGGGTAGCCACACGCCTCGAAGCTGACAGCGTTATCGTAACCATATCGGACACGGGATCAGGCATCGCCCCAGAGCATCGCGACCGAATTTTCACCCCATTTTTTACGACCAAAGGGGCCGCGAGAGGTACCGGCCAGGGACTGGCCATTGCGCAGGCCATTGTGGTCGAACGCCACGGAGGAAAAATCGCGTTTCAATCGGAAACCGGGGTCGGCACGACCTTCACGGTGCATTTGCCGATTGAACCGTCCCGCGACCGCTGAACTGTGGCAGGCGCTTAGGGCCCCATACCGATCCAGACGGCGCCATCGTCGCTGATCTCTTTTTTCCAGATGGGCACCCGTTGCTTCAGGCGTTCGATGGCGACGCGACAGGCAGCGAAGGCCTCTGCACGGTGGGGCGCCGAAACCGCGATGACCACGGCGGATTCGCCGACCTGCAGAGTCCCAATGCGGTGATGAATCGCAACGCGTACGCCAGGGGATTCCCCTTCGATTTCGTCAATGATGGCGCAAAGCGCGGCCTCGGCCATGGGGACAAACGCCTCGTATTCCAGCCTCTTGACGGCCTGCAATTGGCCATGGCGCCGAACCGCGCCTGTGAAGGTTACGACGGCCCCTTGTTCGGCCCCTAAGACGGCCGCAACCACGGCGTCTAAGGACAACACATCCCCTGTAACCGCATAGCTGCGCGCGCCCGCCCCACCTGATACAGGGGGAATCAAGGCCAATTCATCGCCGTCGATAAGGATGTGGTTCGGTGTGGTCATTTGCCGGTTCACGGCCACCTGAACCCTGGGCAAAAGCGCCGCAAGCTGAGGGTATAGCCCCGCCAGCGCCGCCAAGGCCTGGGACACGGTTTGGCCCTCCTTTAGGTCTAGATCGTAAAATTCCTGGCCCAGGCGTTCCTTCAAAATGGCAAAAAATAGGATGTGAATTTTCACGGGCGGGGTTCTAGCAGGGCCTAAGTTGTTGAAAAGTTATCAACAAGAAAAACCAAGCAAGTCCAAAGTGTTAGAATTTTTGCCACAGGATAAATACCGGGCCACGATGCGAACACGCAAAGGGAAAGGAGCTGTGACCCGACCATACAGAGGTGCCATTGAATTTCGACAACACAATCGACCCCGCTGGTTCTGTGTTCCACACTAGTGAAGGGACAGATATGGACCGATGCACGCCGCCAAGGCAGCTCGCGCTCCCCTTCATAGGGGGGGAGCCCGCCCCTGGTTTGGCACCGACCGCTTCGCTGCGCCTTTTAGTCCCCCCCAACCCCGCCCGAAACGCACGAAGGGGATCCACCCGCGCGCCTGACGAGCTTGTCCTTGAACAGACCCTATCCGGGCACCTACCTGCCGGTCGGCGCCTGCGGGTCACCCTGCACGACAACCGGTTCACGATGGTGACGGTTAGCCGCGGCCCCCAAGGATACCGATTGCGTCTTCACCGAATGTTCGCTGCGGCCGGACCACGCCTGGTCCGCGCCCTGGCCCGATATTTGGTCAACAACGACGCGCGCGCGGCCCGATTTCTCAGTGATTTTGTAGAACGCAACCAGGACGCGATCATCCGGCGTCCTTTGCCATCCCGCCGGGTGGTTCTGCGCGCGACAGGACGGGTCCACGACCTTGGGGTTATCTTCGAAGACTTGAACCGTAGGTTTTTCGGCGGCCTTCTGGACGCCCGGATCACCTGGGGCACCACCGTTCGCGTCGCGCGGGCTCAGCGATCCATCAAACTAGGCAGCTTCGTCGTCGAAGATCGACTGATCCGCATCAATCCGATTTTGGATCACACAGCTGTTCCTGAATTCGTCGTCGCCTGGATCGTGTTCCACGAGATGCTTCATGGAAAACATCATGTGTCCAAACAGAACGGACGGCGCTGCTTTCACGGCCCCGCCTTCGTCGCTGACGAACGCGCCTACCCTGACCACGATCGCGCGCGGGCCTGGGAATTGGC
>JAYUUT010000157.1:0-32724 GCA_043754455.1 Myxococcales bacterium | reverse complement strand
CCTCTTTCTGGGCGGCGCAGCTCTTGAATCCAAAGCAGGCGGCCCAGTGTACCGATTGCCATGCTGGCGAGAATCCATTTATCGTACATCTGAACACAGCTCTTGATATCAGAGACGGCAATGGTGTCTCCATTTTTAACAATGGAAAATATTACTCTCCCTTGGTGGCTGACACCTGGCCGCAAAACACCACGCCAGCTGCCAATCTATCTCAGTGCGTCACTTGCCACAGGTCGACAGACCCCGCCGTTAACCTCTTCGGTGGTTTGCCTGATGTCTCTACGGATATTGGCCAGTTCTGCGGCACCGTGCTTGAAGGCGTCTTGAACCCCCCCCCCGGTTAACGGCGTCATGCAAAAACCCTTGATGCCTCCGACCCCCCTGGTGCAATCTAACTACGCGGCCGACATTGCTGCCCTTAGAGCGAAATGCGCGTTAATGCCTTCGTCGGGGCCCGTCAAGACGCGACGTGGTGATCGTGGATCAACGAACGGTCGCTTTGTTTTTGGGGACCGCAACGGGATCATCTATGCGGTAGCGGCGGATGGCAGCCTTTACTGGTACAAGCACCTTGGATCCACCGACGGTTCCAATAAGTGGAGCTTTTCCGGTACCCCAAAACTTGTAGGCAGCGGCTGGCAGTATTTCAAGAAGATATTTGCCGGTGGGGCAGGCGTGATCTATGCGATTGACGGGGCTGGCAATCTACTTTGGTACAAGAATACAGGGTGGGCCACCGGAACAGCCAGCTGGGACCCGAATTCTGGCAGGGTAATCGGGACGGGCTGGAACTTTTTTGGCGATAGGGTGTTTGCCACCACGACGGGGGATGGTGTTATTTACGGTGTAGGCCCCAACGACGGCAACTTGTATTGGTATAAGCACTTGGGACGCGATGATGGGACAGGGTCGTGGGCGGCAAGTTCCCAAATTGGAGCAAGTGGTTGGAATTCTTTTTCAAAACTCGCGACCGGGGACGACGGGGCCATTTATGGAATCGACGCCAACCAGAATCTCCATTGGTACCGGCACACGGGAGTGGCCACGGGGGCAGCTACATGGGCTTCCAATTTCGGTAACCAAATTGGCCAGAAGTGGCCGATCTCGACCTTGTTCACGGGCGCCACCGGACGTATCTACGCACTGTCGGGCAATGCCGATCTGCAATGGTACAACCATCTGGGTTACCTGGATGGGACAGCGACGTGGACGGATAGCGATCCCCGTGTCGTTAATTCAGCTTGGAATTTCCTTCGGGTTCCGGTTCCGTAAACTGACCTGAAGGGCGTCACGGAGGTGTACAGTTGGCTTTGGTCGAAACTAGGCCGAACAGGTCGGTCGTCGTCCCCGTGCCGTGTCGACTCTGAGGTAAATATGTTGAACGCCAGGTTTGCCAAAAAGTCATGCCGCCTTGAATGCTTTACGCCCATCCTGGCGTCGGCGTTGATCTTGCTTTTGGCGTGTCGATCGACGTCTGGGCCTCATTCCGAGGCGGGCATTATCTTGACGCCGATGTCGCCACCAAGCGTTTCGGCAAAAGATGCGTCATCCACGATTGGTGAGTCGCACCTAGAAGATGCGTCATCCACGATTGGTGAGTCGCACGTAGAGCCGTCTGCACCGCCTCCTCGCGAGCTGCTCTTTTTTGGGGCTGCTCACTCTCGGATTTTCACGATTTCGGTGGATCGGGAAACCGGCGCGGGAGCGATTAGATCTATTTCCGAAGTCCCAGGGGGTGTTTTGCAGCTGGGATTGTCAGGGAATAAGAGATTTCTCTATGCTCTGGGATCCCGGGTTACAGCCTTTTCGATCGACCCGCTTTCAGCAGCACTCGCTAGGATAAATGAGAGTGACGTCAAGTTTGAGGCGCCGTCGTCCCTGGTGGTGGCGCGCAGCAGCAGATGGTTGCTGGCGGCCGGGGTTACACAGGGGATTTTTCTTTTGTCGCTAGATCAAACGGGCGCCGTGTCTGCCCGGCCGCCGATGTTCTTCACGGGTGCCTCCGTGGGACACATTGCTAGCGACGTTGCCGGAGACTTCCTGCTTGTGCCGCTGTTTGATGAGAATAACATATTGCGCTTCCAGTTAGATCCTGAGTCCAGCTCGGTGCCTTCTGTTGTTGGTCGCTCCCAGCTAAACGCAGGATCGGGTCCGAGCGAGATAGTGTTTCACCCGTCGAACAGATACGCCTATTCGGTCAACTCCAACGATACAATAACCTCATTTTCCTATACCGCTGGAAGCGGCGAGCTGTCAAGCCCTGAGACCGTGTCTTTTCTGCCGCCGGGTGAAACTCTAACCAGCGGCGTTTATCTTAAGTTTCGAGGCGTTGCCTTTCATCCCTCAGGCAAGTTTCTTTTTCTAACCGACAACGGTAACGGTGGTCGTGTGATCTCGCTTGTAGCCAATGAAAACGGGCGACTTGCGTGGGGCGGGGTAACTGGCAATCCAAAAGGCTACGTTTTTCGCGCTCCTGATGCCCTCGCGTTGGATCCGACCGGGACTTTTTTGTTGGTGGGGAATTCCGCCGCGGGAGTGCAAATTTTTCGTGTCCATCCGATCACGGGAGAACTCTCCTTTCTGAATGCCATCGGTGCCCAGAGTGTCAGATCCTTTACGGTGTTTTCCGGCGCAGAGACTAAGTGACGAACCGGTGGTGAGAACTTTGCCCACGTATCCTAAGTTGATGATTGCCCTCCTTAGTGTCGTTGGCCTCCAGGGCTGCCATCGAACCACTCTGGCCCTTGGCCCAGTCGGCGATGATTCGTTAGATCCTGTTCCCAAGACCAGTCCCCAAAGCATGGATGCTGGGGAAGAGACCACCGTAGTTGGGCGCGACGTTGCAGCGGCAGGGTTCCTGGACGCGGGGGGCACGGGTGGGACTTTCGGCCGCGGCGGGGCCGGCGGCAATGGCAGTAGCGGCAGCAGCCCTGGGGACGCTGCTGCGTTTGGCAGCGGGGGGGCGTCTGGAAGCGGAGGTTCCAGCGGAAGCGCTGGTGGGGCTGGGGGAGGAGGAGTAGAGGGCGACGCGGGGCAGACAGTGCCAGTGGGAACAACGGGCGCCAAGACGGCGCCTTGGACATCAGTGTCTACAGGGGGAGTTCACACTGTGGGAGTGAAGCCGGATGGGACGCTCTGGGCCTGGGGGGAAAACCCTGACGGCCAGATCGGGGACGGAACGACGACAACCAGGACAGCACCGGTGAGGGTGGGGGCTGGGTCCGATTGGGGGCTTGTCACCGCAGGCGCCAGCCACACAGTAGGCGTGAAGATGGATGGGACGCATTGGGCCTGGGGGGCCAACCCGGACGGCCAACTCGGAGACGGAACGACGGCAACCAGGACGGCGCCGGTCCGGGTTGGGACGGCGTCCGATTGGAGGCTCGTCGCCGCGGGTGACCACACAGTGGGGGTGAAACTGGATGGGACGCTTTGGGCCTGGGGGCGGAATGACTTTGGCCAACTCGGCGACGGAACGACGACAAATAGGCCGGCGCCGGTCCAGGTTGGGACGGCGTCCGATTGGAGGCTCGTCACCGCTGCTGGCCACACAGTAGGCGTGAAGACGGATGGTACGCTCTGGGCCTGGGGGCTCAACCTCTTCGGCCAACTTGGCGACGGAACGACGGCAACCAGGACGGCGCCGGTCCGGGTTGGGACGGCGTCCGATTGGAGGCTCGTCATCGCGAGCGCCTGCCACACAGTGGGAGTGAAAGCAGATGGGACACTCTGGGCTTGGGGGCTCAACGTCAACGGCGAACTCGGCGACGGAACCAGGATAACCAGGACGACGCCAGTCCGGATTGGAACGGGGTCCGATTGGAGCCTGGTAACGGCGGGTGACTTCCACACAGTGGGCGTGAAGGCGGATGGGACACTTTGGGCCTGGGGATTGAACAACTTTGGCCAACTCGGAGACGGAATGACGGCAACGAGGACGGCCCCGGTCCGGGTTGGCACGGGGTCCGATTGGAGGTTCGTCTCCGCGGGCGGCTTTCGCACAGTTGGGGTGAAGGCGGATGGGACGCTCTGGGCCTGGGGGGAAAACGCCAGAGGCCAGCTCGGCGACGGTACGACGACGAACAGGACGGCCCCGGTACAGATTGGAAGGCCCGTCAATTAATTGCTGCCCCCTCAACAGAATCTGTGGGTGAGAAACTTGGGCTCAGGCAGGTGTCCCATCCCTACGCCGCGATCATAGCGGAGTGCCTGCCTGCCGGTCGATGACGGTGCCGCCGCGAGCGACCCTTTGCATACGATGCTGACGCTCCTGCCGCAGACGCTCTTCGCCACCCTCGATTTCTCACGGCCAAATGCGGCGTGACAGTTCGCCAGCGGCGACGCCGAAGGCGTAGCAAACCCCAACATCAACCCTTCGCGCAAGATGCGTTCCTGGGGGGCGGGAGGCATAGGTGGGGTGCGTACGGTGCTGGCGTGGCCTGGCCAGTCGTGGGAAAGTGTGAATCTGGTGGCTTGGTTTACCGCCGGGTCGGGGCAACGGGTCAAATAGGAGGATTTGAAGTCAAAATGTCCGTTTTTTCACCCACCGCCGCCCGCCGCGCCCTTTTCCTTACGTGCGTAGGGGTGCTGGGGGTCAGCGGTGAGGCGCGCGCACAGCCCGTCCGCCCCCGGTTTGTGCTGATGATCGACACGTCGGGATCCATGCTGGAAAATCCCCGGGGAACCCGGACGCATGGCGACGGATCCAAAACCCACCCCGGCTGTGACCTGGACATGAACGGCAAATACGACGACAGCAAACTGTACCAGGCCAAGGCTGCCCTGAACGACACCTTGGCCGCCTTCGGTATCGCTGAATTCGCCATGTCCCGATATCACCAGGACGAACTGGGGCAGACCTGCAACACGGCCTTTGAATGTGCCCGCATGGGTAAGGGGGCGAACGTATGCGCCGACAATCTGTGTGCGTTCACCACGCCGCCAAATTCGCCGAACTATGATGAATGTTCGGGTGGAACGGCGACCGGTGACGGATGTATCCGATGTGCCGATCCAGACAACGACCCGGCGCACGTCTTTTATTATGGCGCGCGCTGTTGCGGCCCTGGGGAGCCCCGCCCGGGGGGGTACGGACTTGCCGGTGACGTGGTTGTGCCCTTCCCGACGGGAACGGCCAGCAACCTGGGTGAATTGGGCTCATGGATCGATGGCGAGGAAGATTTCCCTGCCGGGAAAAATCGCGAATTGCGGGCCTCGGGCACGACCCCAATCGGCGGGGCGTTGAATGCCGTACGCGACTGGCTGACCAATGATGCCAGCACCGTGGGGCCGAACCCTGGGATCATCAACCGCGACGACAAGGTTGATTGTCGTTCCTACAACGTCATCTTGATCACGGACGGGTTGGAGATTGCCAGTTGCACCCAAAGTTGTGGCATCGACGCCGCCCGGGCTGCCACCTTGTTGTCCCACGCCTGTACCAACGGCGGGGTCTGGGATCTGGTGGACCGTCGGTGCATGAAAAACGGCGCTCCGGCAGGCACGCGCGAAGTGAAGGTGCGCACCTTCGTTGTGGGGTTTGCCGTCAACGATGCCAGCTTGAACACCGTGGCTGCAGCGGGCGGTACGGGCGTTGCTGTGGTCGCCAACAACCAGGCTGAATTGACCGCCCGGCTGGGTGACATCATTTCGGGATCTGTCCCAACCGAAAAATGTGATTGTCTGGACAATACCTGCGACGGGCTGGTTGACGAAAGTTTCGTCGCCAAGGGGAAATCTTGTTCGGTGGGTGTGGGCCGGTGCAAACGTTTGGGTCAGAACGCCTGCCGTGCGGACGGCACGGGTTTGTGGTGTTCGGCAGACCCGTCGCTGACCTGCCCTGCCGCTGAACTGCTGCCGGGTGATCCGGTCCCTGAAGTGTGTGGCATCGCCGCAGGTTGTATGGCCCCCACCGCCGAAGACTGCGCCGACGACGACTGCGATGGCCAGATAGACGAATCCATGTCCTGTGCGTGCGCATCCAAACCCGAGCTGTGTAATGGCCTGGACGACGATTGCAATGGCAAGATTGATGATTTGCCGCCGACGCGCTGTGGGGCGGACATTGGCGAATGCCGATCGGGCACCGTCATGTGTGTCGATGATGGGATGGGTGGCCGAAAAAGCGCGTGCCAGGGTGGTTCATTGCCTGTGCCAGAACTGTGCGACAGCAAGGACAACGACTGCGACGGCATTGTCGACAATTTTGGTTTGGCCTGTTTCCCGGTTGCGGCTGTGGGATGCGTGCAAAAGGGTGACAGCCAGACCTGTGGCGCCGCACCTGCCGAACGTTGGACCTGTGCTGGAATCTGTCGGCCCGGGGTTGTGAACTGCCGTGATGGCGTCTGTGGCCCTTGTCAGGGGGCCACTGTGCCCACACCCGAAGTGGCCTGCGACGGACAGGACAATGATTGTGACGGTCAGATCGACGAGGGCTCGGGTGTCGGTGAACCCTGTGGCCCGGGCATGGCCGGTGTTGGTGCGTGCAAGCCCGGCGTCCTGCGCTGTGTGGATGGTGTCGCCCGCTGCGTGGGGGGTGTGGGACCAAAGGACGAAACCTGCAACGCGCAGGACGATGACTGTGACGGAGAGATTGATAATTTACCGGGCGCCTGTGGCGTGAACCGCGGTGACTGTCGGCCAGGTCGCTGGAAATGTGATGGCGATATTCGGATCTGCGACCAGCCCCAGGGACCTACCCCTGAACTGTGCGATGGCCGCGACAATGATTGCGACGGCATGGTGGACGAAGATCCGCTGGATCCAGAACTGCAACAGTCCACGGTGTGCGGGGCCAATCAAGGCGTTTGCAAACCGGGGGTGTGGCGCTGTTTGGGAGGTGGCCTGTATTGTGACGGTGGCATCGAACCGACGCTGGAATTATGTAACGGCCGCGACGACGATTGCGACGGCGAGATCGACGAAGGTGTGAATCCACCGGGGCCGTGTCCCCCTCCGGGATTGGCTTTGGGAATGTTAGTCAGGGGGGATTGCCGTCCTGGGATCAACACCTGTCAGGCGGACCCGTCTGGCGGTGCGGGTTGGATCTGCGCGGGGGGGCAGGGGCCGATCGTGGAACAATGTGATGGCCGTGACAACAATTGCGACGGCGCCATCGACAACGACGCCATCTGCCCAGATGGACAGGGATGTGCGGACGGGGAATGCGTGTCTCGTTGTGAACCGGTGGCGCAAACCCCGTGTGGCCCGGGGCGGGCCTGCCAGAACGGCCTTTGTCGATATGCCGCCTGCGTCCTGAAACCCTGTCCCGCCGGGTTCAAATGTGATCTGCTGCGTGGATGTATCGATCGCTGCGATGGGGTCATCTGTCCCGGCGGCACCCGTTGCGAAAATGGGGAATGCCGGGGTTGCGCCATAGAAGGGTGCCCAGAATCCCTGATTTGCCGTGCGGGGGCCTGTGTGGCGCATCCTTGTGCTGGAAAATCTTGCGGGGGGGGGGCGTTCTGTCGCGACGGCGCGTGTGTGAAGCTATGTAGCGGCGTTACCTGTCCTGCGGGTCAGATCTGCAATGACGGCGCGTGTGCAAAAAATCTTTGTTTAGGCAAGCAATGTGCACAGGGGCAGATCTGTGCGCCGGTCGATGGACGCTGCACAGTCGATCGCTGCGGCGGCGTGCAGTGCCTGTCCGGGCAGGCCTGCGCCCCCGCCCAGGGAATCTGCGCTACGGATCCCTGCCGCCTCACCACCTGTGGTCCCGGACTGATTTGCATCGTGCGTCTGGATGGCCGATCGGATTGCCGTGCGGCCACTGAAATTTTGGCAGCGGGCCGTGTGACGGTCAGCGGCACTGGCTGCGGTTCGTGCGCCCTAGGAGCCCCTGGGAAGGGGACGCACGGGGGGGCGCTCATTATCTTTGCCGTGGGGATGGCGCTGCGCCTGCGGATCCGGCGAAGAGGCCGACGGTGAGGGCGCGCGCATGCGGGATGCTTCTGCTGGCCTTGGTGCTGTCGGGCTGTCGGACGCGTTCCTTCAACAAGTTTCGCGATGCGAATTTTAGCGCGAAGGTGTTTGGGGACGGGGCGGTTTCGATGGGATCAGGCGAAACCATCTTCATCGTGCCCCAGCGTGATGGTCCATTGAATGGCGCCGTGGACGCCTGTTTTCCTAGACCCGAACAATGCAACGGACTTGATGATGATTGTGACGGCCAGGTTGACGATGGTTTTGATTTTTTCACCGATCCTGACAACTGTGGCATCTGTGATCACACATGTTTGTTCAGCAACGCCGTGGGGTTGTGTTCGGCAGGGCGTTGTCGATTTGACACCTGCCGCGACGGGTTCGTCGATCTGGACAGATTTGCGGGCAATGGCTGTGAATGTGCCCTGACGGAAAATGGTGTCGAAATCTGCGATGGCCGCGACAACGACTGCGACGGCAACGTCGACGAAGGTTTCGATCTGCAATCAAGCCTGGAAAACTGTGGGGCTTGCGGGAAATCCTGCTTGGCACCGCACGCGGCATCTGAATGCAACCGTGCGGTTTGCCGGATGGGTGCCTGCGACGTTGGTTTCTTCGACCTAGACCGGGTGGCGCGCAACGGCTGTGAATACGCGTGCGTGCCGTCCCAGGGGGGCGTTGAAATCTGTGACGGGGTAGACAACAATTGCGACGGCCAGATCGATGAATCAGACGCGCGCGTGGGGCAGCGTTGTTTCCCCCCCGGTCAGGTGGGCTGTGACGCCACCACCGGGCAATGCGCGGCACCCTGTGCCTTGGGCATGTGGGCCTGCCGTGCAGGGGGACTCATGTGCCTAGGTGCCGTGCTGGCTGGGGTTGAAATTTGCAACGGTCGTGATGACAACTGTGATGGCCAATCCGACGAAGGTTTCGATCTGCAGGCTGATCCGCGTTGGTGCGGTGCCTGCGGTCGTGCCTGTGATCTGCCCAATGCCGTTCCTTCCTGCGTGGCCGGACGCTGCCAGGTACGGGCCTGCCGCACAGGTTTTGTCGACCTTGATCGTGTGCCCGATAATGGCTGTGAATACGCCTGCACCCCTGATGGACCCGAAGTCTGCGACGGCCGCGACAACGATTGTGATGGCCAGGTCGATCTGGCCGACGACGATCTGCTGTACCCCACGGTGAATTTCTGTAAACAGCTAGGGGAATGTGGTAAAGGCCCTGGCGGATCGACCCGTTTCTTAGGCGCCACTTTTCCTGTTTGTACCCAGCCTCAGGGCGCGCCGCGACCCGATTGGATCTGCAACTATCCTGCGGGGGTCCAACTGTTTTCTGCGAACATCATTGCGGGGATCGAAACTCTTTGTGATGGCCTAGACAATGATTGTGATGGCGCGGTTGACGAGGACTTCAAACCGGCCCTGGGTGATGTGTGCCAGGGGGGCGGGGCGGGCTTGTGTCGAAAATCTGGCAAATGGCGCTGTGGACCCCTGCCTACCGCCCCGCTTCTTTGTGATGTCGCTGGCGTACCCGACCTGCCAGCCGTGCATGAAATCTGCGACGGTAAAGACAACGACTGCGACGGGTTGGTGGATGAATCTTGGGACACGGCCCCAGGCGGCGGACCCCTGTGTGAAGGGGGCGCAGCCTGTCGCGGGGTTCGCGATGACGTCGTTCATGTCAGCGCTTCGGGGAAAGATTTCTACATTTATCAATATGAAGGAAGCCGCGTGGACGCCAGCGCCGACGCCGAAGGAACGGCAGAAAAAAGATCCTGTTCACGTCGTTCGACGGAAGGCGTATTGCCCTGGACCAACGTGACCTTCAGCCAGGCCCAGTCTGCCTGTGCGGGCGCCGGGATGAGGTTGTGCCGAACGCGCCGCGACCAGCCCTGTTCATCAGGGAAGATCGTTGACGATGAATGGGGCCTGGCCTGCACAGCAGGACTGACCTGTCCTGACGGGTTGCCACGGCCCTTCCCCTATGCCTGCACCTACGACGCCGCCATATGTAGTGGCAAGGACGGGGCGCGCCCCGCCGCAATCGCCACAGGATCGCTTGCCCAGTGTACGACCGCGGACCTCGATCTATTGTCGCCCGCGATCGACGCCGCTTCAGATCTTAGCGGCAACGTGGCGGAATGGACCGACGATTGCCGGGGCATTTTGAACGACGGGTCGAATCGCAAAATTTACACCTTGCGCGGCGGATCTTTTACCCACATTGCCCAGGCTCTTCGCTGCGATTTTCAGACCCTCGTCGTTGCCGACACCTTCGCGTTTCCCGACACAGGCTTCCGCTGCTGTTCGTCCTGTCCCCAAGGTCAGGCGGATTGCGCAGGCGTTTGCGTGAACCTAGGGACCGATGCCTCCCACTGCGGAAAATGTGGTGCCGCCTGCGGATCTGGTCGTTGCGTCAATGGCGCCTGTTTTTAGGAGAAATCAACCGCGACGGACGTTGCAGGCGATTTGGGCGCCTCTGTGCTGCGTTGGCGTTCTGATCGTAATGGCCAACCCGCGGCGCGCCGACGCGCTAGAACCGCAGAGCATCTTTGAGAGTTTCCGCACGTCTTCCTGGCCCGAGGTGGCGCATTCGAACGTCGTGTGGAGTGTGACTCAGAGTCAGAAGGGGCCTGTCTGGATTGCGACGCGCGATGGGCTGGTGCAATTCGATGGCCGTCAGATGATTCCTTTTGACGGCAGCCGGGTTCTGGGGCTTGCCGTTCATGAGGTCACCTCAGTCGTGGAAGGACGCGGCGGCGTCCTTTGGGTTGGAGCGCGAGATGGTGGTCTTTCGGCTGTGCGGCTCGTTGGAAGCCAGGGGGAGGTGGTTGCGAAGACGCCCGTTTTGGTGATCCGTCAGATGGTGGAGGCGCCCGATGGGACGATCTGGATCGCCGCTCACAACGGGATGGCGCGCGTGCGCCCGGGCGATCTGACGGCCACGTTTGTCAATGAAGGGCTGCCGTCTTTGATCAACACCCGGGTAGCGATCGATGCATCGGGCACGCCTTGGGCCGGTAACGTCAGAGGGCCGTTTCGCTGGAACGGTCGTTCATGGGACGGTGTCCCCGGGCCGCAGGGCCTGACCGACCCCGCGGATGCATTGCTGGCCGATTCCGACGGCACGGTCTGGGTGGGGCGACGGACCGCGGGGCTAGGCCGTTGGCGGGCCGGATCCTGGCGGGTCTACACCCGGGAACAGGGCCTTCCCTCTGATTCGCCGACGGCGCTGGTTACAGATCAACAGGGTCGCTTGTGGACAGCGACCGCGGGGGGCGGGGTTGCCTGGCTTGATGGTGAACGTTTTCGGACGCTTGCGATACCGCCCGCCTTATGTCCCGATCGCGTGCTTTCACTAATGGAAGATCGTGAGCAGGGCCTGTGGATGGCGACCCGGGGCTGCGGCCTGCACCGCATTCGATCGCCCTTTTTTCGACTCAGCCCTACGGTCGAAGGCGGGAACGACTCACATGTTCTGTCGGTGGCGATGATTGATGGAAGTCCCTGGGCCGGCACCACCACGGGGATGTCCCGATGGAATGGGACAAGCTGGCGATCGGTCATGTGCCAGGGCGGCGGTTGCAGCGGGTGCTGGGGGCTTGCACCCCGTCAACAAGGCGGCGGCTGGGTATCTTGTCAGTCGCCGCGCCCCTGGCTTGCCGGTGACCAGAGCATGCGGCCTGCGGGCGATCCGGTGTTGGATCATGCTGGTTTCGTGTTGGAAGCTGCGGATGGGGCTCGCTGGATTCAACGAAATCCCACCGCGGCGCGCCCCGGGCGTCCCGCGGGCGCGATCGAAAGAGAGATAGGCGGGGTTGTGACGCCGATTGCCGAGGCAAAGGCGCTGGAAGGGAGGATAATCCTTCTGACGGGTCGCGCGGGCCAAATCTGGATGATCGGTGGCAACGGTGTGCTGAGCTGGGATCGCGGCCAGGCCACGTTTATCCCGTTGCCTCTAGGGATGACGGCGACGGATCCCGCAAGCGCATTTGAAGACGCGGAGGGCACCCTGTGGATCGCCACCCGAGGCAGCGGCATTCGCCGTCTGCGCGAAGGACGATTCGGGCAAATCGAGACCCGACACGGGCTGCCATCCGGCTGGTTGATCCAGATCCTGGAAGACCAGAAGGGACACATTTGGGCAAGTAGCGGCAGGGGCCTTCTTCTGATGACCAAGGCCGAAGTGGAAGAGGTTGCTAGTGGCCGGCGGCCCTCGCTTGGGGTTCTGCTCTTCGACGCGCAGGAAGGGGCGGTCATGGGGGAGGCCCCGTATCTGGGGCTTCCGGCAGGAACCATCGATTCAGCGGGGAGACTGTGGTTTGCAACCAACAAGGGTGTCCTGATGGTGGATCCCGCGGCGCCTAGCGGCGCGGGGCCACCTGTCGTGGTTGATGAGATTCGCGTGGGCGGACAATTGCTTTCGCGTGAACGGGCCGCAGAAGGGAAAGTCACCGGACCCCAGGACATCCAGGTGCGTTTTGCCGCGCAAACGTTTGAGCCTTCGGAAACTGTTGCCACACGTTTTCGACTGGAAGGATGGGACACGCTGTGGCGCGACGGAGGCAGTTCTGACGTCGCCCGTTACGAAGGTGTCCCCGCAGGTCGATACACCTTCCGCATGCGATCTTTTAGCCGCAGCGATGAGTCCCAGAGTCAGGAGGCTTCCTTCTCCTTGGTCTTGGCGGTGCCCCTTTACCGTTCGCCGACCTTTTTTGGTGCGTTGGTCCTAATGGCCCTGGGGCTGCTGGTATGGGTCCATCGTTTGCGTCTGGGACACACGCGGGATGGCCTGGCGGCTGTGGTCGCTGAAAGGACGCGCATAGCCCGCGACATTCACGACACCCTGGCGCAATCTTTTGTGGCGGCGTCCGTGCGGTTGGAATGTATTGACCGCGCCCTTGAGGATGGCGACGTTCCGCTTGCGCAACGTCACCTGGTCACCGCGCGCGAGGTGGTCATCGGCAGCCTGGAAGAAGCGCGGCGCTCGGTCTGGGTCCTGAGGCCCCAGGGGCTCGACGAAGGACTTGTCCCGGCGCTTCGGCTCATGGTGCAACGAATCTCAGGGCATCCAACTGTTGACCTGGTGGTCGAAGGAAAGGCGCGGCGGTTTTCGCCCACCGCCGAGGCTCATCTGATGCGCATCGCTCAGGAGGCGGTGTCCAACGCCGCCCGCCACGGGAAAGCGACGGCGATTCATCTGGCGATTCGCTTTGAAAAGCGCAAGCTGGTGGTCACTGTGCACGACGACGGCATTGGGTTTGTGGATGGGGCGGACGATCCCGCCGTCCCCCACCTGGGACTGACCGGCATGCGCGAACGCGTGGCCGAGATTGGCGGAACGCTGACGATCCAGGGCACCACAGCGGGGACGACCGTGCGGGTGGAGGCACCTGTATGAGCAAGGGCGCGGCTCCGATCCGGATCATGGTGGTGGAGGATCAGCGCCTGGTGCTTCAGGGAATCGTTGCGTTGCTTTCCATGTACAAGGAGTTTGAGGTGGTCGGCGAGGCCACCGACGTGGCCACAGCGATTGCTTTGTACCACCAGCTCAGTCCTGATGTGACGCTGGTCGACCTGCGGCTTGGGCCACACAGCGGTGTCGATGTTATTCGTGAGGTGCGTGCGACTCAAATCCGAGCTCGGTTTTTAGTCCTTACGACCTTCGACGGTGAGGTGGATGTCGCGCGCGCACTGCAGGCGGGCGCTCAAGGGTACCTGCTCAAAGGTGTGACCCGGGCTGTGTTGAGCGAGGCCATCAAGGCCGTACACGCGGGAGGGCGCTATGTTCCCCGCGAGATCGCCGAACGGGTGTTGCCGCAGCCCCCAGGGAGCGAAGTTACGGAGCGCGAACGGGAGGTCCTGGAACGGATCGCTGAGGGCCTGACCAACAAAGAAATCGCCGTGGCACTTCACATTTCCGAGCCCACGGTCAAGAGCCACGTCAACAGTCTTTTCGCCAAGCTTGAGGTCACGGACCGCACCCGCGCGTTGGTGGTCGCCGCGCGCCGCGGGCTGGTCCGGATCGGATAGGGGCGGGGTTCACGGGGCCGCACGGCCGCGGTTGACTCCACCCTAGGGTGGATCTCGAATCCATCGGCAGGTTGATGTAGGCAGCGTGGGATCTGGTTAGGGTCAAGCTATGCCACAAGTAGTACGGATGGTTCGCGATGTTGCAAGGCGCTCGGCGGTCCGTGTGGGGGTCATGGCTGTAATGACCGCTTTGGCCTCGCCGGCCTGCGGGCCTTCCCCCGGTGCTGACCTGGAAGTTCCAGAAACGGGAGGCAAGGGCGGGATGTCCGGCGGCCCGAAGCGCGCGGGCAGGGGCGACGTTGGTGGCAACGAGGGGCCGACCCAGCCAGGATCAGCATTCGACGCAGGGGCGACAGCAAAACCAATGAACGGTGCTGGAAACGGCAGCGGCGTTGGCTCAACGCGCGTTGTCGATGCGGCAGCGGGTGATCCGGGGCGCGGATCTGATGGCGGTAGCGCCGGACCGAGGCCCTTGGTCGATGGAGGCTCCTTACATGTGCCCCCGGCGCCTGATCCGATACCTGGCAGCGCCGGGCCCCTGCCCGTCATCTTCATCGACACGGGCGGCAAGGTGATTCCCAAGACGACCGGAGAGATGATCCCGGCGAAATTCAAGATGATTGTCGCGCATGACGGGAAGTTCGACTGGAAAAACCTCGCCTCTTTTGCAGACAAGCCTGTCGCAGTAGAGCAGGCCATAGGAATTAGTCGGCACGGCAATGCGTCGGATCAATTTGCTGATCAGAAGGCCTACAACATCGAGTTTCGGGACGAAAAGGGCGGGGATGTGTCCGTGCCGTTGCTTGGTATGCCCAAGGGCAGCGATTGGTTGCTGTACGCCTGCTTCATTGATCGCGCCTGTATGCGAAATGCATTGGCTTACGATTTGGCCCGGAAGATGGGCCACTGGGCCCCCCGCATCCGTCACGTTGAAGTGGTTGTCGACGGAAAATACAACGGTATGTACATGCTGATCGAGAAGATTCGCCGCGACGACGATCGGGTCGATGTTCCCAAGGTGGCCATGGACGCCACCGGGGACATCAGCGGTGGTTACATCTGGAAGATCGATAGCCCGCTTGACGGCCCTGGTCGCGAATGGAAGTCCACTGCCGGAATACTCTGGCAGTGGGTGTCTCCAAAATGGGACGTCATTAACCCAGCGCAGAAACAGTACTTAACGGGTTTCCTGAACGCGTTCGACGCCGTGTGGGACACCGACCGCTTTTCCGAACCCGGCAAAGGGTATCGTGACTGGATCGACGTAAGAAGTTTCATTGACTATGAGCTCATCAACGAACTGAGCAACAACGGCGATGGCATTTGGCGCAGCGCCTTTTTCCACAAATCAACTCAGGCCAAAGGCAATAAGATAGTCGCGGGTCCGGTGTGGGACTATGACCTTGCCTTTGGCACAGATCTTCGCATGGGGCAGAAAACTGATGTTTGGCAGTTAGATTCGGTGGGTAAACAGGTATCGACCTCTTGGCTGCCCATCTTCAAGCTGTGGAAAAAATTGTGGAACGACGCTGCGTTTCAGTCCGAAATGAAATGCCGCTGGGAACAAGTCAACAAAACTTTGTTCTCTGTCGATGCAATCAACAAGAACCTCGATGGATGGACCAAAGATCTGGCCGACGCCAACAAACGCCATTTTCAGCGCTGGCCGATCATCGGCACGAAGGGATTTGGTTTCAACTACTTCACCGACAAGGTATGGCAAGACGACGTCGATCTGTTGAAGACCTGGACCGCAAAACGACTCGAGTGGATCAACGCCAACTTGCCGGGTATGTGCAAACCGTAATTGAGGACATGGACCATCGCACAAAAAGCAGATCCACCGGCGCAAGGGGTGCGGGGCCGACTGCTGGGAACTTCGACCTTGATCAGGTTTGAACCCAATGTTCGTTTCGCCAGTTTTCGATCTCTAGTGCGAACCCGACGTCCCGGACGAACTGGTAGTGCGACTCGTTCCCGGTCACGAGAACACGGCCATGCAAAATTGCCGTAGCGGCAATCATCGGATCGGCCCGACCGATAGGCCGCCCGCCATGTTCAAGGGCGCCGTAAATGCGACCTGCCAGTTCTGCTTCCGCCATTCCCAGGGGCAGGACCGTCGCGGTGTTGATGGCATTCAGAAAACGCTGAATGTCGAGATCCCGATGCAGCCGCTCGAAACCTTTCACGATCTCCACGACTGTGACAGCGGAAATTGTCAGCGAACCGAATTCCTGTTGGTATTTCCGGGCATGGCCGCGAACAACCTCGTTCTTACCGCGCATCACCTCAGACAAGATGTCCGTATCGAGCAGTGCCTCACGCACCCGGGCGTCTCAAGGGGTCCCGTTCGCGCGCGACCATCGCTTGTTCGGTGATCTGGTCGATGGCTTCCACGTCACCGGAAAAGAGGCCAATCAAGGGTGTTGCGACTGCCTGTTTTTCGGACATATCCCCGTCTTCAGCAATCTCATGAACGATGCGTTCGACCAGCCTGAGCTGCTCCTGGCGCGGCAACGCTCGCACGGCATCGACAAGATATTCGGCACGGCTACGCATGGGCTTATTGTAACGTGGACGACGTGGGTGGGCTCAGCCCTTCACCAAAATGAACGGGCGCAGCCTGCATCGACCCATGGCGCGTCAAGTCAAGTGCTAACGGGTCGCTGTGCTCCCCACGGCCCCCATTTGAGGAGGGACTGGGTTGCCCTACTCGCAGTCCGACCACCCGTCGCTTTGGCCCCCCTTTTCGCCCACTCTGGTCCCGTGAACGTCCGCCATATTCCGGTACCAGTATCCTTGCTTGAATGTGCCGCCGCCGAACTGAGCCTCTTGCCCCTCATTACGCCGATATCCCTTCGAACTCCTCCTTAACGCGAGAGGACATGGCGATTTGAACTACCTAGGCTCCGCCGTCCTATCAGGCTTTCGGTTCCGGTTCGTCCAAGGTTGCCAGCGCCTCGGCGAGTTGGTCGTTTAGGACCTCGACGGCAATGAACGTTTCCTTCTCCATGTCGGCCATAGCCTCGGGGTTCCCTGACATGTCCTGCCAATTCGGTGCAGCCGCAGCCTCATCGGCGGCGACCTGGAACGCGGGGTCGTTCAGGTGGCTGAAGTCTTGCTGGGACCAGAACGACCGGGATGAGGCGTCGAGGTCGTCAAGGGCCTCTTGGGACATCGGTTTGATTCCTTCGGTCGGGTCGCTGGTCATCACACGCCCGCCTTTGGGGTCGATTTTACCGCACTTAGTCGGGTAGAACCGAAAGCACTCAGTTTCCTCCAAAACTATCGCTGAAAAAAGATCGCGGGACAGTCGTTCCACCAGATCCCGCAGCTCAACCTCGGCGACCCAGGCCTGCGGCAGTGCCGTGGCGCCGTACATGGCGCCCAAAAGGTTTCCCGTGATCGCGCCCGTGCTGTCGCTATCGCCGCTGTGAAGCACTGATCGCCACAGTGCCCCCGCAATGTCCTCGGCTGTCGCCCCGTTAGCCGTTGAGGCACAGAGCAGCGCAATGGCCAGTGCTTCTTCCGCGACCCACCCCTCACCGATGGACTCGATCGCCTTCCTGTTCGGGACGCCCTTTTTTGCCAGCGCCTGGGCTTTGCGAATCGCAAAAGCGAGTTCTTCCGAACCTGCGTACCCCCCAAGCAATTCGTCCGCTCCACGGCAGGAATCCGAAAGGGACGTGCCGCGCGCGAGATCCCAGACCAACGCTGCCATATAGCCGGCTGACAGATATCCACTGGGATGTCCGTGGGTCAGCGCGCCGCTTTGAACACCGATGTCGAAGGCCGACGCGCGATCCCGCGCGACAAGCCCGATCGGCGCAACCCGCATCACCGCACCGCAGCCCTTGCTGTCGTTGATGGGAGCGTCAATTGTCGCCGGCTTGCTGGCTTCCGGAAAGAACAACAGCAATCTTCAGGTAGGTATTGATAAGCTTTGCGGCAACGCCGTGGGTGAAGCCAGAAATTCGCTGCGCCTTGGCTCCGGCCACGGCCCATTCACGCCAACCTCGATGTTCGTTATCGAACGACGCCCTGCGAGGAAGCTGCCGCGACGTTGACGGGACTTGAGCTAGTGCCAGCACGGCCCCCCCCTGTTCGACTGAGAAACGGCACAAGGGGCTCGTAGCGGCAGCGCGCGCTGCGGCCCAGACTGCAAAATCATGCCGAATCGCCGCCAGGGATTGTGCTGGACCTCCAACCGAGATTCCGGGAAGGGCATCACCGGCGGTACGCCGTGCGTGTCTGGGCAAAGCTGGGGCCTCACGTTAATTGAGGCCGAGAAAACCTCCGAGCGCCCATCTTTAGTCGATGGCGAAACAGTAGAAGCGGCCGGCGCCCCCGACCTTCTTCAGGGACGCTTGGTCGCAGCCGGGCGTGTTGTGGGCTGAATTCCAGGAGGTGGGGCTCTGGCCCCCGCCCATTCGATCGAAATGTCCAACCTGTGCCGTGCCCTCGGTGGCCGACCAGTTCTTGCAACTGCGATCGGGATCGACCGGCAACGCGGTGCCGTCCAGGGCAGAGCCCGTGAGGATGTCGTGTTCGTTCGGAACGCTCTTGTCGGCGCGCTCGCGACCGGGGACCAACGCGCCTTTTTCGTCTAGCGCCGTGGTGGCCGTCAGGTTGTTCTTGTCGCCGTGCAGGTCGTCTACACTGGTGGCAATCGGTACGCCCTTGGCGTTGGACCACGGACCGTGGCCGATGCGATCGCGGGCATTCACCGCGCCCGCGCCGCTGGTGCTCAGATAAGCGTGCCATGTTCGACTCCCCGCCCCGGCCGCGGTGGCCAGTTGCTGACAGTGCGCGTCCGCCCCCGCGAGGCCGCCCAGGTTCGCCCCCTTGTCGCCCAGACCCGTGCTGGTGAGGAAGAACGTCATGGCCGGGGCCGCGGCAGGGTTGGCGGCCGCCGCAGTGGCCGTGGGCGGCTCGGGGCTCGGGGTTGCACGGGGCGGCGCGGATGCGCACCCGATCACGGCGGTCATGGTTGCAAACAGAGCGATCGACAGATGAGGCTTCGACATGGTGGATCTCCTAGTGAAGAAGACCTCACCATAGCGCCACAGCGCCTGTTCAGATCGCCTGTTTTTCAGCCACACGTGCGCGCACCAGCGGCAGTTCCAACGCATCGGCCAGCGCTTCGCAACTGGCCTCGATGATGTTGGGGGACACGCCGATGGTGCTCCACCGGTCTGTGCCGCGCAGCGATTCGATTAAAACGCGGGTTTTGGCGCCTGTTGCGGCCTCAGGGTCCAGGATGCGGACCTTGTAATCGCAGAGGCTGATCTCGCGCAGCAGGGGGAAATACCCATCTAGAGCCTTGTGAAACGCACGGTCTAGTGCGTGAACAGGGCCAGAACCCTCGGCCACCGTATGGACAATTTCGCCGCCGACGCGCAGCTTGACGGTGGCTTCCACAAACATGCTGTTGCCGTGGCGCCGTTCGGACAGCGTGACCACGTCGATCACTTCAAAGGGCGGCAGATACCCCGGTTGGGATCGACGGGCCAGAAGTTCAAAACTACCCTCGGCGGCTTCGAACTGATACCCCCGGCTTTCCAGATCTTTGACCCGCGACAGCAGTTCTTTTTCGTTGCCCTTGATGTCAGCGCCCAATTCCAGCGCGCGCACCCGCACGTTGCCCCGGCCTGACAGTTCAGACACGACAATTTTTCGGCTGTTGCCGACCCGTTCGGGGGCGATGTGTTCGTAGGTGGCGGTCAGTTTTTCAACCGCGGCGACATGCGCGCCACCTTTGTGCGCGAAGGCGGACGACCCGACATAGGGTTGGTGGGCACGGGGCCGGATGTTGGCGATTTCGCTGACGGTTCGGGACAGGTCGGTCAACCGGGCCAGCGCCTCGTCGGTGACGCAGCGGCGGTCCATCTTCAGTTGGAGTGCCGCGATGATCGAAATCAGGTTGGCGTTGCCACAACGTTCGCCCCAGCCATTGATGGTGCCCTGCACCTGGGTCGCCCCCGCATCGACCGCGGCCAGTGCGTTGGCCACCGCCAGATCACTGTCATTGTGCGAATGAATGCCGACGCGCACGCGGACGGTTTCGCGCACGATGCCCACCACTTCAGCGATGAAGGACGGCAAACTGCCCCCATTGGTGTCGCACAGGACGATCCAATCGGCGCCCGCGTCGGCCGCTGCCTTCAGGGTTTGCAGCGCGTAGTCCTTGTCGGCACGGTACCCATCAAAAAAATGTTCGGCATCGTAGATGACTTCGCGTCCGGCCTTCTTGAGGGTCGCCACACTGTCATGAATCATCGCCAGATTTTCTATCAGCGTGGTGGCCAATACGTGGGTGACGTGCAGGGGCCAGGATTTTCCGTAGATGCACACGACCGGCGTTTCTGCTTCGATCAACGCCTGGATGTTGGGATCGTTTTCGGCTTTTGACCCTGCCTTGCGGGTGCTGCCGAACGCCGTCAGTTTCGCGGTCTTCAGCACCAGTTCGGTTTTGGCGCGACGGAAAAATTCGATGTCCTTGGGGTTCGACCCGGGGTAGCCGCCCTCGATGTAATGGAATCCGAACCCATCCAGAATGCGGGCAATCTTGATCTTGTCCTCGACGGTGAGCGAAAGCCCTTCGCTTTGGGTACCGTCCCTAAGCGTTGTGTCGAAAAGAAAGATCTGCATGACCGACTCCTGTTTCACGAAAAGCCCCTAAAAGATAGGCCAGATTGTAGTCTAAACCCGGTGGGAGTGCCGACCTTTTCATACTTCGACCGACTACGGCGCCATGGGGTCCGATGGCAGTTCAAACCGCGGAACCAGGGGGGGCCTCCTGACCGTCACTGACAACGACTTTGCCCGCTGACAACTACTTGCTATAGGGCTCGCCGCGAATTGCGGAAATGGCGCGGTAGATTTGTTCACACAAGATCACGCGCGCCAAACGGTGGGGCAGGGTCAGGGGGGTTAGGGACACGCGCAAGCGCGCGGCGGCCACGGTTTTGCGCGACAGGCCCTCGGCGCCGCCGATCAAAAAAGCCACATTGCGGGTGCCGCTGTTCATGTGACGTGTGACGTAGGCGATGAAGGCGGGGGTGTCCCAGGCCTCACCACCGGGCTCTAGGGCGACGATTTCGGTGGCCGCAGGCAGGTTTCGCAACAGGGCCTCGTCGCTGTCGACTTCTTGCTCTTCGACCGGCAGGTGGCGGCGGGCGCGGGTTAGGTATTCAGCGCACACATCCTGAAAACGTTTGTCACGCATCCGGCCCACCGCGCGAACCAGGATTTTCATAGGCCTGTGGGATTCGAGGCCGAAGCCCGGCGAATCAAGGGCTGTCGTACATCGCGTCGGTCTGCATATGTTGCAGCTCGGGCGGGACGCGCAGTTTTACGCGGGGCGCATCGATCCACAGACCCTCAAGGTCGTAGATTTCCCGCACCGGGTGATAAAACACATGGACGATCAAATCGCCGAAATCCAGCAGGGTCCATCGGCCGTTGCCCGTCCCCTCGCGCCCTAGCAAAACGTACCCCTGTTCTTTCATGGTGAACGTAACGTGTGACGCGATGGCTTCGACCTGGCGATCGCTGCGCCCGCTGACAATTCCGACAAAATCTGCGTAGGATGAACGTTCAGACACATCCAGCAGGATGGGCATGACGGCCTTCTTTTCCATGGCCGCATCCAGGGCGGCAACCGCAAGTTGGCGGGTTCGGGCCAACCCCTGGGGATCAATGACGCGCATTGATCCTTCCCCTTCGTGCGCGACCCTTTTGGGCTGGGTCGGCTTCTTCGCTGGCTTCTTTGCCAGCTTCTTCGCCGGCTTCTTTTCCGGCTTTTTGACCAGTTTTTTGACTGGTTTTATAGCCGCTGGGCGGGCCCCCGTCTTGGCGGCGGGGCGGGCTTTGGGGGGGGCTTTCGCGGTCGAGGCGGTCGGCGGCTTCTTCACTTTTTCGCGCCTATCGTAGCAGAGGAGGGGGGCGGATCAATCGGGGGCCGGGTGTGCCAGCGGGACTCGAAGGCCTCGACCAGGGAAACCAGGTACCCCGTGCCCAGTTGTCCTAGGCCGTCGTCAACGGTCCGGGCGGCGCGATCCAACCAAGGTCCAGGGACGTCGTCGGCCACCGCATCGACTTCATCGCGAAGGATGTCGGGGTTGCCCCCGCTGCGCACGAACCGTTCCCCAAGGCTTTTGAACCGTGCTGTCAGCCATCGTGGTGCTTCCATCAACGACTGCCCCAACACGCGTGCGCCGTCCCGAAACACCCCGATCACCGTGCGGGTTTTGTGGGCGTCCACGGTTTCGTTTATCGTACGCCCCAATGCTGCGGCAAGTTCGGGTCCGATGGCGCCGCCGACATGGATGCGGGCCGCATAGTGATCGAACAAGGTGACAAACAAAAACCGATCCGCCATTTCGTCGGCGCCCCGTCCCGCCGACAACAAGACGGAAAATTTTCGCCACGCCAGTTTCAGCGCCAACAGGGTGACAGCGGAAACCGTGGCGTTGCGCAGAATGGACCCCGTGCGCGATTCGGCCAAAATCTGCGCTGCCGGCGCCGGCAAATCTACCCCGCGGGTGGCCGCCAACCGCATCAGCAGCCCGGCCCGGATGCGGGTTGCGACAAAATCGTCCAACACGGGGATCGGCAGGAAACTTCCAATGAACGTGGACAGCAGCGTTCGGCGCACAATGATTCCCCGGGACAGGGCCAGGTGTGCGACGCGGTTTGGGTCAAGGGCGACCACGGGTTCCGGCACCAGGACAACGGGGGAAACGGTCATTTTCGCAACCCCTGGCCGCCCGGCAGATCATATAGAAGGGCGCGTTCTTCAAGAATCGTTCGCTGTTGAACCTGTAGATCCCCCGCGTCGGGCAACACAACCGGGGCGATGGCACCCACTTCGGTAAGCTGCGCATCCACCATGATCTGCCCCTGCATCGGCTGGCCATCACCCGTCAGCGAGAACTGGACATCTAGGTGAATCGATTGGGGCAAATGGGTTTTCGGATCGATCGAAAGACTTCCCGCCACGGCGGTGCCAATCACGGTCCCGCGCCATTTTCGCAGAGCCGTGGTCGGCGTTGTGATTGCGGTGGGGCTGGTTTTTACGAAGTGGATTTTTACCGCGCCCTGGGTTTCCGTACGGTCGGCGCGGGTGAAGGTTCGGGCTATTTCCCAGGCCGCCGCGGGCCCCCCCAGCGCTTCTTCGACCAACCGATCGGGTTCAGGATCCTGGGCCTGTCGTCGTATGGATTTTCCGGGGCGCAACCCAACAACCATATTCCGATCAACCCGGCTGACATCCCGGCCCCCGCCCTTGTCGTTGGTTTCGCTGAACTGCATGTTGCCCCGGGCGTCCATGACCAGGCTCGTGGTGGTGCTGACCGATGTCTCGGAGCCGCCACCCTTGGCCGTCATCCGAATCGTGGTGCTGGCATTCCATTTACCGCCGCCCGCTGCCCGCAACGCCCGGTGTAATTCAGCCGGGTGAAGCACACGATCCACCGCATCCGGAACAGCCACAACATCCCGATCCGTGTGCTTTGTGCAACCCAATACCAGAAGCGTCCCCAAAAAGATGGCGCAGAAAAATGGGATGGCAGGGCGCATGGAAAAAATCTACACCGTGGACGAAGGGGACGAATGGGGAATAAGCGCCGCCATCAGGCGCCGCCCCCGTGGCCCGGATGCCGAGGCCAAAAGGCGCCGCCCCTGGGTTTCGATGCTGATCTGGATCAACAGGTGATCCGGGGGTGCCAACTGCGGAAAACGATCGATCCATTCCAGCGCCGCTGCTGCCTGGTCGAAGGCCTCATCCAGCCCCAATTCTTCAAGTTCCGCGGCGTGTTCCACGCGGTAAAGATCTGCGTGAACGAACGTCACGCGTCCCGGGTGTTCGTTGACCAAGGCGTAAGTTGGGCTGACCACCTGGCGGTCAGCGGGAACTTGTAGGCCTTCGGCTAGGCCCTGGGCAAAGGTGGTTTTCCCCGCACCCAGCCCGCCTACCAGGCCCACCACGTCGCCGACCCCCATCACGCGCCCCACCTGGGTGCCGTAGCTGTGCAATTGATCTGCGGTTGCCGCGAACAGTGCCAAGGTATTCATCCGCGGGGCTTGCGTGTTAGTTGTCGGTACAGCAGCAGATGGCGGACCGCCACATCTGATCGGCCCGACTGTTCCAGCAACCGGGCCATATTGTAATGGGCATCGGCGTTTGAATCGTCCAGGGCCAGTGCGCGCCCGTAGGTGTCAAGGGCCTCGCCGGTCCGGTTTAGATCTTCCAGCGCCACCCCCAAATTGAACTGGGCGGTTGCGTCGTCGGGGCGAATGGCGATGGCGGCGCGGTAATGAACCAGGGCCCCGAAGGCGTCGTTTCGCTCGTGCAGCAACCGCCCCAGATTTACATGACTGTCAGCGTGGCCAGGTTCGCGTTCGACCACCTGCCGGTATAGGGCAATGGCCTGTTCCACGTCGGTGGTCTCCGTCGCGACTGCCCGTTCGAAGATTTCGTCCCCTGACAACAGGGCGGTCTTTTCGTCGGGCGGCAACACCGGGGGCTTGCGTCGCAGTTCGTGGATCGGGGCTGTGGATCCACTTCGGACGTCCGGCTGGCTTGCCGTAGGGCCGAAACTCATCAAAAACTGGCCCGAGGCGGGCTCCCAGCGGCGCCCCCCATCCGTTGCCACCACTTGCCGCCCTTCGGCCTCCAACTGCACCCCAGACAAGGAGGCCCGGGCCCCCATCCTTTGGCGCAACTGGCGCAGGGCCTTGTGAACGCTTTTGGCGGGGATCCGCTGTAGCACCAGCCCTTCGGCCTTACGCAGCAGGGCCAAATCCTGAAACGAATACCGATCTTCGCCACCCGCGCCCTTGCTGGGCATGACGATTCCGTCTTTTAGGTACACCTTCAGCCGCCCGGGCTTTATACCCAGCACGGTGGCGACTTCCTGCGCCGTGTACATCAGGCTGACTATATACGTACACGGGCGCTTGGGCCCCCCGACCTTGGTGACTTAGGTTTTTTCTGCGCGCAGCCGATGGTGCCCAGACACCTATGCGAACACCTAAATGGTTCCGTGCTGGCGGTTTTTCCTTAACCCTCACGTCAGCCATTACGGGGCTTGCCCTGCTGGGGATAGGCTGCGGCGGCGATTCCAAAAAATCGCTGAAGAAATGGGAAAGCGAGATCACCCAAATGGGCCTGATCACGGGTCTGGTGACGGACGCCGAAACCGGGCAGCCGATTGGGGACGTGGATATTGATGTCGGGGGCGGCAAACGTGTGCGCACCAATGTTGATGGGCAATTCGAAACCGTGGCGCCAGCGGGGCGGACGCGGGTGAAGGTCGAAAGCCAGGATCACCTCAAAGGGGGTCGTGAAATCGCTGTCGGTGGCGATCGGGTTGAACTGTCGTTCAAACTGTTGCGTAAAGGGGAAAGCAAGAAGGTCGGTCGTATGGGCGGCACGGTGAACAACAAACAAGCCCAGGTCGAAATCCCGATGGGTGCTTTTAGAAGTGACGACGCGACTGTGTCGGTTACGTTCACCCCCCGCCAGCGGGTGTCGTCGGTTCCGGTTCAGCCGCAATACATTGACGATTCGGGCACACCCCGCCGTGTTGTCGCGGCCGTGACGGTGCAGTCCAGTGAACCCCCCATGCTGGCGTCCCGTGCCCGGGTGCCGGTGTCAGCAGACGCGACCGTGGCCACCACCCAGATTGTCGAACTCAGCGAGGATGGCGAAATCCTGCAATCCATCGTTGCCGAAAGCGTGTCAGGGGGCATGGCGACCTTCCCCATAAAAAACGACGGCCTGTACGGCGTTGTCATTGATGCCAGCCGAGCGGATTCCGCCAAGGTCGGGTATTTGGTTTTGGACGAGGGCGATTCAGGCATGTCTGATGGTCAGGTCTTGACCGACGCCGAGGTCACCCCGTCGCGTCGTACGACGACCCTGGTCGATCCGCAGGGTGCCACCGTTGAAATCGCTCCGGCCAGCCGCGTCCGGTTGGAGGTTCCGGTTCAAAAGCCGGTCACGATGGGCACTGACGAAATGGCCCCCTATGCAGGTAAGGTGTCATTGAAGGAAGGTCTGGCCCGGGTGGTCATCCCGAAGCTCAAAGAAGGCAAGACCCCCAAGGGTGTGCGGTTTGCGCTACAGGCTGGCAGCATCAGCGCCCAAGCGACGGGCACCGCCTATTCGCTGAAGACCTGCGGGGGTGGCGGCGGAACCATCTATACGTTGGAGGTTCTCGAAGGCACCGTGAAGGTGGTCGGCGGCGGCCCTGTGCCCCAGTCGGTTGTTGCAAAAAAATCGGTCACGTTTTGTGTCGGCTGTTCGTCCGCAACGATTCCTGCCTGTATGGCCGTGGCCGATGGGGGCATGTCGTTGCCGCCGCCACCACCTCCCGTTCGCACCGATGGGCCGGTCATCATTTCCTTGCCGCCGGTCATTGCCGACGCCGCTGTCGCAGCGGTCGACGGTCCCGTCGCGACGCCCATTGACGCCAGCGCCTCCAGCCCGGACATGGGCGCTGCGGTGGTCGTTGGCGTACCGGACATGCAGCCGGCGGCGCCGCCGGTGGACGCGGCCGCCCCCAACCCGAAGGCTGATGATGCCGGGGTGCCCCCGAAAATCGTGCCTGATATGGCGATGGCCCGACCGATGGACGACGGCGCTGCGGGCGGCGGATCGGATGCCGCTGCCACGGGTAAGGACGCCCCTGCTGATATGGGACCGGCCACCGACGACGCCTTCGTGATGTCAGGCCCTGATGCCGTGATGATGGTCGGTGATGATGCCCCCGTAGGCATCGATATGCCGCCCCCGGTGCTTGACGTTGGTGGGGATCAGCCCTCCGATACGACCCCCCCTGATCTGGGCCCCATGACCGATGGACCCACGGCGGCCTTGATCGTGAACGTGACCATGTTCGGTTTTGGGTCCGTCGCCATCGGGGGCACGTCCACAGCCGCGTTGTTCAACTACACCAACAAGGGTAGCGCGGCCACAAAGACCCTCATGAGCCTTCTTGAAGGCACCAACATGACCGAGTTCATGATCACCAACGACGGGTGCGGTGGCTTCCCCTTGCTGCCGAACCAGCAGTGCCAGGTCAGTGTCGCGTTCAAACCAACCAGCAATGGAACGAAGTTTGCGGCGCTGAGGGTGACCGACGGTGAAACTTTCGCGCTGTCCAATCTTGACGGCATGGGGGCCACCCCCGCGGCCCTCACCATCATGCCCGACCCCGTCACGTTTCCAGTCACGCCCGTGATGTCCGCCAGCATGCCCATCATGTTCACGGTAGCCAACAAGGGTGGTGCGGACACCGGCATTCCCATACTGACGCTGAAGGGTCCCACGCCCGGGGATTACAGCATTATTAACAACCTTTGCATGGCGCCGATTCCTGCTGCGACGGGAACCTGTACCTTCGAGGTGCAGTTCCATCCGATGGCCCCGGGTGGTCGCAACGCGGACGTTGAAGTTGTCGCAGCTCCTGGGGGCGCCTATACGGCGCGCATGTATGGGTCGGGCGGTCCCCAGTTCGCGATCATGCCCGCTGCGCTGGGCGTGGGCGATGTTGCCATCGGGTCATCGAAGCCCCTCCTGGTCACCATCAAGAACCTCGGGGACATGAGGTCGCAGATTTTTACCACGACGCTGATGGGCCCTGACCTGCCCGATTTCACCATCCCAACCCCAACCAATTTTTGCATGGGGCAGCTCCTTCCGGCCGGCGGCATGTGCACGCTGGAACTGCTGTTCGCCCCCGCAACTGTGGGGGCGAAAAACGTCAATCTGACCGTCGGCGACACGAACAGCACGAACGGGGCCATGGTTAATGGCAACGGGGTCATGGCTCCCAACATCGCTGTCGTTCCGCCATCTTTCAATTTCGGGGATGGAAAGGTTGGGGGACAGACGGGGGATCTCACGGTGTGGGCCATGAACGTGGGGGGGGCGCCGACGGGGGCCTTGACCGTCACCCTCGCGGGAACGGATGCCGCCCAGTTCTACATCTCGCAGGGCAATTGTGTTGACCAGGTCTTGGCCCCGAACACCCAACAGCTTTGCAGCACCAAGCTGCAGTTCAAACCCACCCAGACGGGCCTCAAGACAGCGACACTGACCATTGCTGGCAATCCCGGGGGCATGAAAACAGTCATGCTTCAGGGCAATGCTCTGACGGCGCCGGCGCTGTCAATCATGCCGGGAACATCGCTGTTCGCGAACCAACAGGTTGGATCGTCAAGCGCCCCCCAGATGTTTACGATCAAAAACGAAAGCGGGGCGGCGATCGGACCCCTAGACGTGAAGACGGCAATGCCGGATGGCAGCAGCTTTCCGATTACGGGAGATCTATGCAGCGGCATGACGCTGAACATGGCGCAAACCTGTACTGTGCAGGTTTCGTTCAACCCGGGGGTCCCTGGACCTCGCACCTCTAGCGTAGAAGTCGCGGCGGGGGGGGGGGGAATGGTGGTCGCGCCCCTCGCTGGAGTTGGCACTCCCTAATCCTGGGCTGTGATCCTACGCACTCAGAAATGCGGCATCGGGCTTCCGGGGGGTGTTTTTGACGTAGACTCATCTGTGGAGGGCTTAGCCATGAACGTTCGGACGGGTTTTTTGCTGCATACGGTCGCGGGTTGTTTGGCGCTGGGCGCGTGCATCCCCGGGAACAAGGCTGAGGATAATAATCCCCCACCCAAAGCTGATCTGCCGCCGCCCCTGCCTCTGTCCCCGGAACTAACCCAGGTGCGGATGTCGGAGAAACCTCCGGTCCCCGTTTCCGGAGGGACGTTGCGCATCCTGTCAGATCAACGGATCGCCGTGGCCTCTGATCCTGATCGCGACAAGATTTTCGTGGTCGATGTCACGTCCCGCACGGCCACACCGCGGACCATTGATCTGCAGGCCGGGGATGAACCAGGCCGCGTGGTCGAGGATGCCAATGGCCGGGTTCATGTGGTCCTGCGCCGGGGCGGGGCCATCGTCACCTTGGCGGCTGGAAATTTTGCGTTGGTCGGGCGTCGCCAGGTTTGTCCAGCCCCCCGCGGGTTGGCCTTCGATGCGCGGACGGACAGGCTGCATGTGGCCTGTGCTGGTGGCGAATTTGTCAGCCTCACAAGCGATCCGAACATCCAGGAGCCGATTCAGACCACGCGTCTTGATGTTGATCTGCGCGACGTTGTTGTGGTGAAGGATCGGATTTTTGTCAGCCGGTTTCGCAGTGCTGAGGTGCTGACCCTGGACGCTAATTTGAAGGTGATTGAACGTCGCACGCCCGGCAGCGTTCAGGATTTCAACGCCAAAGTACGTCCACAGGGGACGACGTCTCTAAAGACGTCGACCGCTGGAAACTTCGGCGAAATTCAGCCTTCCGTGTTGTGGCGGATGCAGGTTTTGCGTTCGGGTGAAGTTCTCGCCCTGCATCAGGCCGCGGGCCCCGAAGAGGTGAGCACGTCGCCCGGAGGCTACGGGGCCTCGCGATCACCTTGTGGTGGCGGAGGCGGGCTTGTGCAGACCGTCGTGAGCCGGGTCGGAGACGGATCTCGTGGACGTGGGGTCTCGCTCCAGGGTTCGGTGGCGGTTGATCTTGCCGTATCGCCGGACGAGACCAGGGCGGTCGTGGTGGCCAATGGCAACGCGCACAGCACGAACAAGCAGCCGCAGGTCATCGCTATGCCACTTTCCATGATGGACAGTGGTGGGTGTATGCGGGCAGCGGGGCAGACGCCCCCGGGCCGCCCCCGGGCCGTCGATGGAGGTCCTGGCGATCCCGCACCAACCAACGCGGACGATGGTGACTTGCCTGCGGAAACCTTCGAACTGCGCACAACGATTGGCGAGGCCACCTCGGTTGGGTTTGCGCGTCGGGGGCATGTGGTGGTTCAAACGCGTGAACCCGCAACGTTGCAGGTGCTAACGGCGGGTCGCGAATACACCATCGCTTTGTCAAAGGACAGCCGGTTCGACACAGGCCACGCCCTGTTTCACAGCGCCCCTGGGTTTTCAGGGCTTGCCTGCGCATCCTGCCATCCCGAAGGCGGCGATGATGGTCGCATCTGGACCTTTGAAAAAATTGGCGCCCGCCGGACCCAAACGCTGCGTGGGGGCATTTTGGCCACGGCTCCGTTTCACTGGGACGGGGCACTGCGGGACATGGGTCACCTGATGACCGAGGTATTCGAAAGCCGCATGCGCGGGCCGACCTTGAGCGACAAACACGTCGAGGCCCTAGGTCGTTTCCTCGACAAGGTTCCTCTTGTGCCTCCAAGCAAACCCCAAGACGAACCCGCGGCCGAGCGCGGCAGGGCCTTATTCGCCCGCCAAAACTGCGCCACCTGTCACCTCGCTGGCCACACCGACAACAAAACCGTCAACGTCGGCACTGGGGGCGGTATGCAAACGCCGTCACTTCGGGGCGTGGTCATGCGGGCGCCGTTTATGCACAACGGATGTGCTGGGACCCTGAAGGACAGGTTCAATCCCGAATGCGGCGGCGGCGACAAACACGGCCTGACCAGTCGCCTGACCCCAGAGCAGATTTCGGATCTGGTCGCGTTTATGGAATCGCTCTAAGCGACTTTGAACAGGGGGCGAACGGCGACGCCCCGTGCGATCCTTGCGGGTGTTTCCGGGGCGTGTAAAACATCGGGTTCGCGGGCGCGACGCCTAGCGAAAAATCCAAAAACACCCCATGAACGCAAAGTCCTGGAAAACCGCCCTTGCCACCTCGTTGCCCGCTGATCTAGGGCGCGAGATTGACATTTTTGAAACCCAGATCGAACTGCGGAAGAAGGGCAAGGTCGAAGAACGGCTGTTTGCCGAAACCCGGTTGCGGCGTGGCGTCTATGGCCAGCGGTACGATAATGGGCAACGTCACGATGGCGAACGGGCGCAGACCATAACGTTTCCGTCGGGGGAACTGACCAAGGGGCCGGTCACGATGTGGGACGCCCCCGGCATGCACCGGATCAAGGTGCCCTACGGCAAATTGTCGACCGCCCAGTTGGATGTGCTGGCGGAATTGTGTGAGGAATATTCCGATCGCATCCTGCACGTCACGACCCGACAGGATTTCCAGTTGCATTTTGTCCACATCGAAGACACGCCAGATCTGATGCGCCGATTGGGTGCTGTGGGGCTGACCACGCGGGAGGCCTGCGGCAATTCGGTTCGTAACGTGACCGCCTGCCCCTTAGCTGGGGTTTGCCGCACGGAATCTTTTGACGTGACCCCATATTCGCGCGCTATCACCTGGTTCCTGATGGGGCACGACGACACCCAGGATTTTGGCCGCAAGTTCAAGATCGCGTTTTCCGGCTGCAAGGACGAAGCCTGCGGCCTGACCAATTTTCATGACCTGGGCGCCATCGCGCGAACCCGTATGGTGGATGGAAAGAAGAAGCGCGGGTTCGAATTTTATGTCGGCGGCGGATTGGGGGCGGTCCCCTACGCGGCGCAGTTGTTCGATGAATTTTTGCCCGAAGAAGAACTGCTGCCGATGGCGCAGGCGATTTGTCGCGTGTACGCACGGCTAGGTGAAAAGGCCAACCGGCAGCGCGCGCGGATCAAATTCCTGGTCAAAAAACTGGGATTTGCAGAATTCAAACGCTTGGTGCTGGAAGAACGAAAGATCCTGCGGACGGACCCCCGGTGGACGGCCTTCCTGTCTGACATGCACACGGATGACGAAACCCCGTTGCGGCCCGCGGGGACGTTGCCGGCGGGCCCCTATCCCCAAGGCTTCGAAACCTGGCGCCGCGATAACGTCATGGATCAGGTCCAAGACGGGTATTCGGTGGTCACGATGACCTTGCCGCTAGGCGATTTGACCAGCGACCAGGCCCGAGATCTGGCGGATATCGCTCGGAAATTCACAGGCGATACATTGCGCACGACGGTCGATCAAAACATGTTGATCCGGTTTGTCAGCAACGCCGATTTGCCGGCCGTGTACAGCGCCCTTGTGGTGGCGAAACTGGCGCGGCCAGGGGCGGGGACCATCACAGACATCACGTCTTGCCCCGGGACCGATACCTGCAAACTGGGCATTTCGTCGTCGCGCAGCCTGGCGTCGGAACTGGGTCATCAACTGTCGGCAGCGGGGATCGACAAGGATGAAAACGCGCGGGGGCTTCACATCAAGGCGTCTGGTTGTTTCAATTCCTGCGGCCAGCACCATGTGGCCGACCTGGGGTTTCTGGGTGTGGCGCGTATGGTGAATGGGCGCCGGGTGCCACATTTTCAGTTGGTCGTCGGTGGCCAGTGGAAAAACAACGCCGGATCGTACGGGCTGGCCATTGGCGCCATCCCGTCGAAACGTGTGCCTGATTTTACCAAAAAACTAGTCGCGAAGTTCGCCGCAGAACGGGTGGGGACGGAAAGTTTTTCCGACTACACGAACCGCATCGGCAAGAAGGCCATCCGCGCGATGGTTGAAGACGTGCAAACGGTTCCCGCGTATGAAACAGACCGCACTTTCTATTCGGATTGGGGCGATCCCCGGGAATACACCATCGACGACATGGGGGTTGGCGAATGTGCTGGCGAAGTTGTGCCCCTGGTTCAGGTCGGGTTGGCCGATGCCGAACGCGAAATTTTCGAAGCGTTGTTGTTGCTGGATGAAAAGAAATCACAGGCCGCAGCCGACCGGGCCTATTCGGCCATGTTGCAGGCGGCGCGATCCTTGGCGCGTGAAAAGGCCCCAGACCTAGGGGCCGATCCTGCAGAAATTGTCGCGACCTGGAAGACCCATTTCGTGGACACACAATTGTTCTTCGACCC
>JAYUUT010000156.1:0-8160 GCA_043754455.1 Myxococcales bacterium | reverse complement strand
GCCACCTCCCGGATCAGATATGGTGCCCGCCCACATTCCGGGGGCTGATCCCACGGCCTTGTTTGGCCGGGGCTATCTGCGGGCGCTTCAGTGGTGCGCATGGCTTGCCGCGATCATTCCCGGGGCTTGGTTGATCCGGACGTACTTCCGTTTGCTTAGACGATGGGGTACCCCACGGCCACGCGCCGTAATCTTCAGTCTCACCCTGGGGCTCGGGACGTTGTTGGGCCCCTATTGCAGCCTGTTTTACGGTCATGCCTTGGCGGCCGCCTGCCTGTTCAGCGCGTTCGCGGCGCTACCCGAATCGGACAATTTGTCCCAAAGGCCGTGGCTTATTTCGGGCGGGTGGGCAGGCGCTGCCGTACTGGTTGAATACCCAAGCGTGCTTGGCTGCGCGGCCCTCTTGCTCTTGGTTTTTTTCCGAACCAGAAATTTAAACAACTGTGCCCTGATGGCGCTGGGAATGGTACCCGGCGCGTTCGCCCTTGCCACCTATAACATTTGGGCCTTTGGCAGCCCCTTCGGCCTCGGCTATGCGCATGTGACCCGGCCCGAGTTCGCCGTCGGCATGGGGCAGGGGGCTTTTGGGATCGGGGTCCCTTCCGCGTCGGCACTGGCGCGCATGTTTTTGGGGCGAAGCCGCGGCCTCCTGTATCTATCGCCCGTGCTGGCCTTCGCTTTTTTTGGACTGTTTCGAGGCGCAGCCGCCACGTCACCCCGCCGAGCGACCGCCGTCATGGCCTTGGGGTTGGTCGCTGCCTTTTTCCTCATGAACGCGGGTTATTACATGTGGTGGGGCGGTGCCGCCCTGGGGCCACGTCATGTGATTCCGTGCCTGCCGTTTCTTGCCCTGGGATTCGCTTTTCTTCCCGATGGGACCCGGGCGCGTGCGGCAGTCTTTGTTGGGTTTTCGGCCTATTCGATCGCGGTTCATTTGGCAGCGGCCCACGTTGGCCCCGAAGCCCCGCCCCACATTGACATCCTTCGGGATCACATCCTGCCTCGTTTGGTCGGTTCGTGAAAACACCCGACGAGGAAAATGCGTGGGGCTGGATGACCGCAACGCTGCTGGTCCTGGTGGCGTTGGTCCATGGATCGTCTTTGTGGTTTGGATTTGCCTACGACGATGAATGGACCATCGTTCAAAACAGTTTTATCCAGACGCCCACCAACGCTTTGACCCTGCTGTCACGCGATCCCGCCCAAACCCTGGTTCCCGATGCCGGACGCCCGCTGATGGTTCTGACCGAGATTTTCGATCACGCCCTATGGGGATCAAGGCCGTTCGGATACCACCTTCAGAATCTCTTTTGGCACACGGGCGTCGTGGTCCTGGTTCTTACCTACGCACGTGCGCTGGGGCTGGCCTTGGCGCCTGCGTCCCTGGCCGCCACGCTGGTTGCTCTACATCCCCTCACGGCCGAACCGGTCAGCGCCATCAACTACCGGGAGGATCTCCTGGTCACATTTTTTTCCCTACTCACCCTGTTTCTGGCGGTGGCGCCTTTAGAACCAGGGCAGGGCGCATGGCCACGCCGTTGGCGGTCCATCCTCATCATGACGACCACGGCCCTGGCCGCGTTTGCGAAAGAAAACGCCTACCTTCTCCCGGTCCTCTATCTTGCAATTTCGTCGACTGCCCGCCCGGGCCGACAAGCGATTCGTACCGCCGCCACCATCGCCGCGCCTCTGGTCGCCGTGTTTGCCTGGCGGACCTGGATCATCGGCAGCGTGTTCGCCGTTAGCCGTTCGGTTTCGTTCAACGATGCCACCTTGGTCAATCGGATGGGCGCCGGCGTTCGGGTGTTTTGGCTATCCCTTGGAAAACTTGTGCTCCCGGCGGGGCTGTCCCCTGACTATGCGACCCTGCGCTCCGCGCCAGGTGTCAGCCTGGTTTGCGCAGGGGCGTTGTTGGTTTTAATTAGCTGGTTATGGCGACAGATTCGGAGATCCCAGTCACGATCGGCACGCCTTGGTCTGATGGCTTTGATCGCGTTCACCCCACATTTGGGCCTGTTTCGCATGACCAACCAGCAGGCTGATCGTTTTGTGTATCTACCGCTCGTGTTCGCGTCGTTGGCATTCGCGACCCGCCTTGAAGCTTGGTCGGTACCGCGTCTCACTTTGTTGCGTTGGGGCCTCGCCGTCCCTTTGGGCCTCGCGACCATCCGGGCTGCGCGCCCTTGGGCCTCGGATCTTGCAATTTGGACCCACGCGTCGTCGCAGCAGCCTACGTCGTCCCGCGCGTGGGTCGGTCTGGCGCATGCCCGTTTACAAGCCGGGGATAGTTTGCGGGCGCTGGATGCCATCGAACGCGCGCTGGCGCTTGATCCGGGCCCCGAAGCCCTAGAACTAAGGGGCCTTATCCACCTATCCCAGGGCGATCTTGTTGGCGCCAGCCGCGATTTGCAGATCGTTGCCCTGGCGCCCGGGCCGCCTTTCGATCAGGCACGCCGCAAATCAAATCTGGCTTCGACCCTGTGGCGCCTAGGTCAGAAGGACACAGCCCAGTCGCTGTGGCAGGCGGCCCGGGCGCTGTCGCCGCGACTTGAACCCGCTTGGCTGGACGCCGCCGAAGGACTGTTCTTGTCGTCCCCTGACGCCCAACCGTACGCATGCGCTCTAGTCGAAAACTACCTGTGGTTTGCCCCAACGTCGTCCAGGGCCCTGGCCATTCGTGATTCAAGGTTGAGGTGCGGTCGCACGAAGAAGCCCTAACAGGGCCGAAGGATTTTAGAAATCAGCGTCTAGACCGGCGTCAGGACATTCCATCTGTGAGCCGCTGCAGGGTCTTTTTTCGCATTCGGTGCGAATCGCATAGGTCCAGCCCATGAACCGCGGGTCGGTCGAATTTGCCTTCGCAAGGTACGCGTTGGCGGCCGCCATGTGTTCCGGATTTTCGGTGTCAAACAGGCGGGCGCGGAAGATCCGTTCTTCCACGAACGAGTAGTACGCATCGTCACGGGGCGACAGTTTCTGCTTCCAGGGATGCCCTGCGGGAATCGAAGGGAGCCATCCTGAGGGCATCTCGACAGTGCCATTGGGGTGTTTGACAGGACGTTTCAGAGAAACGGCACCCAGCAATTGCCCGTCACGCGCCAGTGCTTTTTCCTGATCGGGGGACAGCTTCACGCCATTTTGGGTTAGGGCGTCCCGCAAGGAAAGGATGCGGTTTTTCCGCAGATCGTCCATCGTGGTAAATGCAGCGGTTTTCTTCTCGCCGCATACATCCTTCAGACATCCGAATGGAGTCGCTAGGGCGCCTAGGCCGGCTAGTGCGACCAGAAACATGAGCCGTTGCATTTTTGACGTCTTGAGCATGAGGCTAAAGGCCCTCCAAAGGGGGTAAATGGGCGTGCATATTAGGAATTGTGGCGGCACAGGTCAAGCACGGTTCCGGGATTCGGACGAGCCAGGGCCAATGGTCAGGCCCGACCACCCGCTGGCTGCCGTCACTTGGCCGTGCCCTAGCCGAACTGCGGCAGAACATTCAAATGGCCTGTAGGCGGCGCAGAATAACCGCAGCTTCCCGTTTTCGCTGACCCGCCTGCCGCTGGCATCCAGAGTCCATCCATACCCAAAAATCACCCTTGCGCGTATCGCGGCTGTCGTAGTTCCGCACAAGTTGAATCGGGGGTCCAGGAACGACAGCGGCCCCTGGTTTCCGTTCGGCGCAACCAAGGCAGCCCCCGATTCTTTCACGATTCCCCGAGCTTTCAGAGCTTCAAAACGCGGCTGTTTTGAGGTCAACGTCAGCATCGGCAAGGCTTCCGCTTCCTATTCAGTTCATCATCGTGATGATCGCCCACGCCATCAACCAGCGGTTGGCACGCAGGCTTGCCTATGCGCAACAGGAAACGTTGGTCCTGAAAGAAATGCTTCGGACGGCAACCGGCAAGTCCAAGCTTGTTTTTTCGACAAAACAGAAACGCAGCCTTGCCCTTTTGGGAAAGGAACTGACGGTCGAAGAACGACAGGCCGCGTGTCAAATCGTTCGTCCGTCTACGATCTTGGTCTGGTTTCGCCAGCTTTGCGCCCAGAAATACGACAGCTCGAAATCCCGAAAGCCTGGACGTCCGCAAAAACATCGAGATGTCCGCGAGCTTGTCCTTGAGATCGCACGGGACAACCTTGGCTGGGGCTACACGAAAATTCGTGATGCCCTTCGCACTGGCCTGGGTATCGAAATCGGACGAAGCACCGTCGCGAGCATGCTGGCCGAGGCCGGTTTCGAACCGGCACCGGAGCGGTCGAGAAAGACGACCTGGGCGCCGTTTCTGAAAAGGCACTGGGATTCCTTGTATGCCTGCGACTTCTTCAGTGTCGACGTCTTGGGTCCATTCGGGACCGTTCGTTACATGGTGTTTTTTGTTATCGAGATGCAAACCCGCGCCGTCGACATCGCTGGGATTCGGGTCGCTCCTGACGGCCAGTGGATGAAACAGATCGCCCGAAACTTGACCGATCCATTTGATGGCTTTTTTCGGCGCGCGAAGTACTTGATTCACGATCGAGACACGCTGTTTACGGATGCGTTTGTGGCCATTCTTCGCGAACGCGGCGTGGCCTGCGTGAAAACCCCGGCGATGAGCCCCAACTGCAACCCTCACGCTGAACGGTTTGTCAGGACCATCAAACACGAATGCCTCAACCACTTTGTGTTCTTCGGGGAACGTCATCTGCGTTTTGTGATCAAGGAATTTGTCGCGCACTACATGGACGAACGTTTCCATCAGGGAATTGGCGGCAAACTTGTCCGAGGCGGACTCGCGTGCCCTGACCCGGGTCGGCGGAACGATGCCTTTGCGGCACGGAAAAAGGTCTTGTGCCGTTCCCGCCTCGGCGGCTTGCTCAATTTCTATCATCATCGGGCTGAAAATCGGACATGAGTTGGTTTCCGGACACTACGGGATGAAACAGATCGCCCGAAACTTGACCGATCCGTTTGACGGCTTCCTTCGAGGCGCGAAATATTTGATTCACGATCGAGACACGCTGTTTACGGACGCGTTTGTGGTCTTTCTTCGCGAACGCGGCGTGGCCTGCGTGAAAACCCCGGCGATGAGCCCGAACTGCAATCCCCACGCTGAACGGTTTGTCAGGACCATCAAACACGAATGCCTCAACCACTTCATATTTTTCGGGGAACGTCATCTGCGTTTTGTGATCAAGGAATTTACGGAACACTACATGGACGAACGCTTCCATCAGGGAATTGGCGGCAAACTTGTCCGAGACAAGATGGCGCGCCCCGACCCGGGTCGGCGCAACGATGCCTTTGCGGCACGGAAGAAGGTTTTGTGCCGATCCCGCCTCGGCGGCATGCTTAATTTCTATCATCATCGGGCTGAAAATCGGATGTGAGTTGGTTTCGGGACACTACGGGCTGAAAATCAGAGGTGAGTTGGTTTCCGGACACTACGGGTCACTTCCCGCGGTCTTGCTTACGTGCTTGTACGCGCACGCCCAAGATCTGTCTATTCTCGGATTCCAAGGACGTACGATCTCGACCGCTGGTCATCCAAGTCAGATCGAAATCTTCTGAAAGCTGCCAAGTCTCTAGGTACACATCGAAGGCGGCTTCGACGCGCCGGTCTCGGAGGCGCTTCGCATCGATACCTAAAGACTTTAGCACCTCGTTCTTCGGCCGACTCTCGCCGTTCGGGACAACTGCCTCGGCTGCCTTCGCAAGACCTAGGGCCTGGGCGTTCGTATATAACATAGATGCTCTCGCGCCTTTTTCACTGGCCGTAGTCCGGGGCTGAGTCCCGCTTTCTGTAGGACTGTTGGTGTTACAAGCAATAAAAATGGTGCCAAAAATAGCTGCATGAACGTGATGGAGCTTAGCCATTTGTTTACCAGCGAATTGTAATCGAGTGATCTACAGGAGCCGTTGCGTTCGCGGTGGACAGATGCGGATCAACAGCCGTTGAAGGCAGTGCGATGGCTAGCGTAGCCGGGTTCTTGGGAAAAAAGCTGGGCGGAAGGATAAGCCCTTCATAGAACCTGGCGGTTCCGGCAACGGTGACAGAACCCGTCGTGCCGGGACCAGCTCCGCGCAAGCGATATCGATCGTCGTAATCGCCTATCGCGCCATAGACGGTCAAGGTGGATCCGGGATTGACGCCCCAAGCCTCCCAAAAATTTGTCTTACCTGTGTCCGACGGATGTATTACGAAATTACCAGACATATCCATAACATTGAATTGCACATCCACGTGCTGAACAACCCACCCACCGCGCGCTGAAGGCATCGCGAGGTTCCACTGAATATCCCAGCCGGTCAGCGCACCATTTGCACCAAAGGTTGCAGGGACGAGCGTTTTGTACCTGAGAGCTTGTCCCCCTGGCGCACTAGCATTGCGAACCCCCAAGGACAGAGTACTTCCTGGGATTGTTGCCAAGACGCTGAGGCCAATCACAGCAAAACCGGTATCGGCAATGCTCATTCTTCCCGACGGGTCGACGTAGCTCGTCGGACTGGCATTGGCGTATAGGAATGGGTGAAACGTGACCGGATCAGAACTCTGTCCCTCGGCCGGGTCGACGCTCAAAAACCGCCCCGTCCTGGGGTCCATCCATCGGGCACGATGGAAAGCCAGGCCCGCCGCCTGGTCGAATGCCTCGCCCGCGAAGCCGTAGAGCTGGGGATCGCTTCCCGTGAGTGTGAGCCGCTCGCCGAACGCCGAGTAGGTCAGCGTGTCGGTCGCTGCGCCCGTTGCGTCTGCTAGCTCGCGCACCGACCCCAACCCATCCTTCAAGTAACACGCCAACGCCGTCCCCCGCCGAACCGCCAACAACTCGCTGCCCTTCCTCACGTAGTACGCACCAAGCACCCCACCCGAATCCGTCTCCGCCACCACCTGGCTAAGCCCACCCAACGTATCCACCAGGAAGTTCGTCACCACCGGAGCCCCACCACCCGCCGCCACCACCGCAGTCCGCACCCGGTTCCCATCCACGTCATACGCCTGGCTGACCACCGTCCCGTCCGGCTTGGTCACGCTGACCAATCGATCGTCAAAGTCCCAGGCGTACGTATCCCCTCCCGCCTTGCCCGCCAGATTTCCGTTGTCGTCCCACGAATACGCGGTGCCTCCCTCGGTGGCCAGCCGGTCGCGCACGTCATACGTGTACGCGACGCTGGCCGCGCCCGCGCCCGTCGTCACCTGCAACTGCCGGTTTCCGACCGCATCGTACGTAAACGCCTTGCCGTAGTTTGCGGCACCCGCGCCCGTCACAATTTCCGTCGTAAGCCGGTAAAGACCATCGTACCCGTAGGACCTCCGGGTCCCGTCCGCTTCGTCCACGGCGGTCCGCAACCCCGTGGTCCCCAGCGTGTACGCGTACGACGCCAGCGTGGTCGCGCCTTTCTTGCTGGCCAGCAACGTCAGCCGGTTCAGCCCGTCGTACGTGTACGTCGTTTCGACCCCATTCGGCTGCGCCATCCGTTCGGGGGCACCATTTGCGTTGTACGCATATGTGTACGCCCGTCCATCGGGGTCGGTCACGGTCAATACCTGGTTTCGCGAATCGTACGCGTACGACGTTGTCAGCACGTTTGTGCCCACGGTCGCGGTCAAGGCCGTGCGGTTCCCCAGCGCATCGTGGGCGTAGTTCAGCTTGCGCCCATCGGGATACGTAAGCTGCGTGGGCCGGTCCTTCTGGTCATACACGTAGCTCGTCGTCCCCCGCGCATCGACCGCGGTCAGACGCCGTCCGGTGGCCGAATACGTAAACCCAACGGCGCTGGCGTCCGGGTACGTCTTCAATGCCAGGCGATCGCTGGTGTCGTATCCGAACGTCGTCGTTCGCAATCTGAAGTCGGTCCGCGACGTCATCCGACCCTGAACGTCATACGCTTTCCCCTCAAACTTTCCGTCCGGCAACACACGCTTGGTCTGCCGGCCCAGCTTGTCGTATTCAAACCGCGTTTCGTGCAGGTTCGCATCGACCTGAGTTGTGCGGTTTCCCACCTCGTCATAGGCGTACGTCGTTGCCTGGCCCAGGGCGTCCGTTACCTGCACAAGCCGCCCCAGGAAATCAAAGCCAAACGCGGTTGTGCGCCCGGCCTGATCTGTTTCCGACACCCGCCGTCCGACGTTGTCATACGCGGTGCTGGTCGTCGTGCCGTCCGCAAACGTTGTGCCCGTCCGCCGA
>JAYUUT010000155.1:0-36180 GCA_043754455.1 Myxococcales bacterium | reverse complement strand
CGTGCAACGATCGGAAGCGCTCCGGCACGAGGATCTCGATCTCCTGACCGATCAGCTGGTCCCGCGGGTAGCCGAAGAGCAGTTCGGCCTGGAGGTTGACCAGAACGATTCTTCCGTTCGCCGTGATGACGACCACCGCGTCGGGCGCGGTGTCGAACAGCTTGGCGAATACCTCACCGGCCTTCTCGGCGCTCAACTAGGGAGCCTCAGACAGAACACCGCCCCGGGGTTTCCCTCCTCGATCCAGATGGTCCCGCCATGGGCTTCGACGGCAAGCTTGCAAAACGCAAGTCCCAGACCGCGGCCCGTGGTGCTGACGACCTGCTCGCTGGCCTCTACCTGGACGAAACGCTCGAAGATCTTCTCACGAAGCTCGGGCGAGATCCCGGGTCCCGCGTCAGCGACACGGATCTCGACCGCATCCTCATGCCACAGCGCGCCCACTCGAATCTTGCTGAGTTTTGGCGCGTGGCGGATCGCATTGTCGAGGAGGTTTTCTATGATCCGTCGGAGCAAATCCACGTCGGCGCGGAGCTTTCGCGTCTCCATGGTTTGCTCGAGGGTCACGCCAGCGGCTTGAGCTTTCAGGAGGTGCACTTCGAGCACCTCGGCAACCAGTGTGCCGAGGTCGACCTCCACGTGCCGGGGAGCGAGTTGCCCCTCCTCGCTCTTGCTGATGTCGAGCAAGTTGAGGATGAGTCGCAGTAGCGAACGGGCCCCCTCGCGGATGTTCTGCACTGACGCGCGCGCACGCAGCGAGAGCTCCGGGTTGCGGAGCAGCACCTGGGCGTTGAGATCCATCGCATTGAGCGGGTTCTTCAGATCGTGAACCACGAACGCGGTGAGCCGTTCCTTCTGCAGTTGCAGCCGCATCAAGTGATCCCGCTGGTGGCGGACGAGCTCGTATTGCTCGCGCAGCTCCGTGCTCATCCGGCGAAGCTTGAGGACACCCTTTACCCGGAGCACGAGCTCCGCGGGCGAGACGGGCTTCGTCAGGAACTCGTCGCCGCCGACCCGCAGCGCACGATCGAACGTGTCCACGTCCCGCAGGGCGGTCAGAAAGATGATGGGCGTATTCGCCCCATCGGGCAGGTCCCGGATGCGCGAACAGACGGCGAAGCCGTCCGTACCGGGCATCCGAATATCGAGAAGAACGCAGTCCGGGTGCTCATCCTCGAAGGCTCGAACCCCGTGATCGCCCGTGACCGCCACGATCACGTCGAAGCCCTCGTCTTCCAGCGTAGCCCGGGCGAGTGCGAGGTTCTCAGTGTTGTCGTCGACGACGAGGATCTTGGGCTTGACTTGAATTTGAACGTGCTCCATCGACCCTCCGACGGCCGGACGTATACCGCAGGGCCGACTTATAAGCGAGGGATCGCTCGGTCGAGCGTGATCCAGCGCTCCGTGCACGATTGACCGGCACGAATTGCGAGCGTCCGACCGGCGCAACCACTGCGCGTGGACCGGTGTCAGCGGGGCACGGCGGTCGGCACGCCTGGCGCGGGCCATGCAGTCCCCGACGATCATGAAGATCGTCCTTGCCACGGACCTTCCGGAAGCGAACGCGCCTGCCACCCGCGTCGCGGCGGCGATGGCCCGCGGCCTCGAGGACGCGATAGTGTCGCACACGTTTTCGAGCCGATCGCCGCCGTCCATCCGGGCATGGTAAGGGACGGGCGGATCGAGGACGAGAGGGGGCCGCGCCCGCTGGGCGCAGGAGCTGACCAACGCGACCCCCTACGCTCACCTTCGTCCATGTTGTACGCGCAAGGAGCCGAGCTCGCGCAGCTCGGCTTGCCCGCGTCACCGTCTCAGCCCTACCCAGACGCCGTGGCGGTGTAGGTCATCGACGAGGAGCGCCGTACTGGACGACCTTGACGCCGATCTGCTGGTGATGGGCACGCGCGCGCCAGTACCGTGACATCAAAGGGCTCGGCAATTCCGCTCCTGTGACGAATGAGTGACACCCTGAAACTCGGCGCTCATCGATGGTCGGAAGCCCGTCTGCCTCGATGAGGACGACACCGCGGCGCCCGGGGCGGGAGGCGATGCTGTGGTCCACCATTCGCCACATCCCCGTGCTGGGCGCCGGCAACCTCGCCGCTGTGGTGAGCGAGTGCGACATCCTGCCGCACCAGGCGCGGCGGGGCGGCGGCGGCGGCCGGAGGTCTTGACCACGCCGGCCGTGACAGCCACGCCGGAAAGGGGCGTCCAGGAAGCGACCTTCCTGATGCTGGATTGGCGGCTTGGATGTCTGCCTGTGGTCGACGGGCGCGCGGTGGTCGGCATCGTCACGCGGGCCGATATCATGGCGGCCAGCCGAACAGCGTGTCGGCGCCCCCATAGGCAACCGTCGTGCGCGCGTCCATGAAGCAGAAGGTGCGGGACGGACGCGCTGACGACCGCCTGCTGGACGCCGCCAGCCGCAGGGAGGCGCTGGCTTCCGCCATATCAAGCCCTCGTCGCCGAAAGCCGGGGACGCAACGGTTGCGCGACAAGAACGAGCCCGGCGCAGGATTGCGCACCTGACCCCGACGAGGATGCAGACGTGGGCGTCGGTAGAGCACGGGTACTGGTACGCGCGCAGCCCCGAGTTCCTGCAGACCCATTCGATGAAGGTGCTTAGGTGGATGCGGGTCGTCGGCGACACGACCTTCGCGGCCGACGTCGTCTCGCTGGGCCTGTTCGTCGCCGGCAGCAGGTGCCGGTTCATGCCCGGAGCACGTCGGGCAGGGGACCTTGGCCCGCGCCAAAGGTGGTGGTGCCGAGGCCGGCGGCGTTCGCCAGCGACACGTACGCCTGGCCCATGTGGTATTGCCCCTTGACCCCGTTGCCGGACCCGGCGGTGAAGAAATCCGGCCAGTACGGCGCCTTGACCCGCGACTGCGATCCCGCCAGCAGCACCATGAGCTGCCCGTCGGAGCCGCCATGATGGCGCAGCCCCCCCTGCACGATCCAGACGATCACCGTCTCGTCGGCAAGGGTCCCGGTCCCCACGCGGACGGCGCCCAGCTGCGCTCGCATCCAGGCGATCTCCGCCGCCACGTAGCGATGCATCTTGCGGATGTTCTCGCTGCCTTCGAGCGTCGTGGTGTGAAACAGTCCATTGTGGTTCTCGCCGTAGTTGCTGAAGTCGGGCCCAGCCAGCACCTTCCAACTGTCCTGATCGAAAGCCGCCGACCCATGCAGGGCCAGGTGCGAGACGTGTGTCAGTCCGAAGGCCTGCGCCTGGACGGAAAGATCCGCCAGGCCCCTTATCACCTCCTTGGTCATGGCGCCGGAGTCGAGGGTGGGCGCGGCCGGCTTCGTCCCGGTGACCCGCGGATCGGTGCGCAGGTCAGAGAGCCGCTTTTCGAACTCCCTCAGCGACTGCGTGGCCTGATCGAACTTTTCCACGTCACGCGTGCCCGCGAGGCGCTTGCGGGCGCGGGCCAGATCGTCGCGCATCCCATCGAAGAGCGAGCGGTCGAGGTCCACGTTGGCCGCTGTTTGCGGCGCGGACATCCCGGCGGCCGCGCCGAAGTAAGCGGCGAAGGCCTGCACGGGGGTCATGTACGCATCCGAGTTGCGACCCGGTCCGTCCATGGACGGGCTTCGCGGATCCTTGCCCCCGTAGCTGGCGCACGTGGGGCCCACGTTCGTCGAATCGTGGATGTCGCCGTACTTGGCCTTTAGCTCCTTGCCCAGGAACCGATCGATCGATATGGCCCCCGTCGTCACCTTCACGTCGACGGCGTTCAGCAGCGAGCGCTGCGGACCGTGATTCGCGTCGCTCTGATTGAAGTTGGTGAGGCCGAACCAGATGGAGACCTCTTTTTTGTAAGGGGCGAAGGCCTCCATGAACGCCGGTAGATCGAAGTCCTGGCTGGACCGATAGGGCGCGTTGAACATCGCGCTTTTTTGCCCGGTATTCGTGGCGGGGGTGGAGCCCTTGGTGTCCCCCTCGTGGTTCCAGGCGTTGCCCTGGGTGACGAACATGAACCGGCGCTGCGGCAGGGGCTGACCGATGGCCTCGCCGATGATGCGGCGGCAAAACGGCATAAGGAGCGAAGCCCCGGCGCCAAGGCCCAGTCCGGTGACGAAATTCCTGCGGCCGATGAGCTTCATGAGGTCCTCCCATTCCGTTGAGGCGCTGGCACCATCGTCATTTCCTAGCCACGGCCCGCAACATGAAGGCATCGCTGGCCACGATGTTCGTGAACAGCTCGCGGACGTCCCCGGTGCTAGCCAAACGGGCCTTCGGGCCTTGCAGGTGACACAGCTCGGCGGGGCTGGCGGCCCGGCCGAGGAGAAACTCGTAGGCGCGCTGGCTGAAGCAATCCGCTGTGATCGCGGCCGCCGCCAGCTTCCGGGCCAGCGCGCGCGGCCCGTCGACGGACCCATCAATGGCGCCCGTGGCGATGATCTCCGATCGCGTGTCGATGGGCTTTTTCGAATCGTCGGTGGAGCGCCAGATCCCCTGGCGGTCAAAAGCCAGCAACGGCTTTCCAATCGGATCGATCAGCTTGTGGCACGAGACACACGCCGGATTCGAGGTGTGCGCCTCGCGGGCCTCTTCCTCGGTGGGCGGGCGTCCCAGACGCACCGCCAGACTGGCTTTGCCGCCGTCCAACGTCTGAGCCGCCTCCGCGGGAGGGTCGGGGACGTGGGTGCAAAGGAACGCCCCCTGGATGAATTTTCCCCGCGCGCTGCGGTTGGTCTTGCGGCCAAGGAGCGCCCCCAGGGTCAACAGGCCCGATCGCCCCTCGGAGGCCGGGGGGGTGACCAGCGTCCAGTCGGTGGTGACGGGCAGCTTGCTCCAGCCGTAGAACTTCTGCAGGGTCGGGTTGACGAACGTGTAATCGGCCGACAGCAACGTTGACAGCTTCCCGCCGTCCGTCCAGAGCACGTGACGGACGAAGCGTTCGAGCTCGCCGATTTGATCGGGATGGGCTGACTGCGCGCCGCCGTCCAGGTATTCATTGAAGAAGGTGAGCAGGCTGGCGGCGGTCTCTGGCCGTTCGAGCAGCCTGCGCGCCTGCGCTTCCACCCCGGCCCGCGTGCCAAGGGCGCCCTGCTTGGCCGCCAGGAGCAAAGCGGCGTCGGGGGGACCGTCACTGAGTGCGTAGGCGATGGCGCTGGCGGTCTCCCCCGGCGTCAGAGGGGACACCCCATTGCCGTCGGGAGCGTCGGCCGCCTCGATGCGGAAGAGGACATCGGGCGCCATCAATAGCCGGCGCAGCACCTGTTCAAGCGCGGCCTTTGGATTGGCTTTCGCGGCGGCAGCGTCGTAGGCGGCCAGATAGATGTTCTTCTCCTCGTCGGTCCACGGTCGGCGCCAGGCGCGCGCGCCGAATTCTGTCAACATTGTGCTGACGCACGGGCGGGTGACACCCAGGGCGAAGCAGGCGTTCAGCCCAGGAAGGTTTGAGATCGTGGTGGCGACGCTGGCCCGAACGCCGTTCCACAGCGTCTCCATGAACCCCGGCGAAGCCGACAGGATCGCCTCACCGTTGCTGAAGGTACCGCTGCCGTCGGGGATTGCCCCTTCGAGCCCCTTTTGCCAGTCCTCGCCGGGCGCCGCCGCCCCCAAAAGCGCCGCGTAGGTGCGACGGAGCTGACCCGGCGTCAGCCGATAGGCGCGCGCGGGCAGAAGCGGGCAGCCGGCGACGTTCGTGGCCATGGGGCCGGGCGGCAAGGCCGTGGCCATGGGGCCAGGCGGCAAGGCCGTGCCCGTGGTGCCGCGGGCTGGAACGTCGGCGCGGCCCCCGGGACGGTTCTCGTCGACCGTGCCCACACAGGCGGCAAGACCCAGCGAGAGGATCGAGGCCATCACCGGGGCGGCGGCATGACAAAGGCAATGGCGGAGCCAGAGACGTCGTCCCATGAGACCCATCCTCCGCCCTGGCCCCCCCACGAGCCGTTACATCAGCCGCGTCGATCGCAGCCCATCAACATGACCTTCGACGCGCGGCTATTCGATGACGGGAGCGAAACCCCGGGACCCTCGTCGAGCACCGGCTAGACTGATCTGGGATGAGACCCGAGGCCATCTTCGGACCGGTGAGCGTGCTTGCGCTGTGGACCGGTGGCGTCCTCTTCTTGACCGGCGTCCGGCGAATTCTTGCGATCCGGAAGCGCCGATTGCCTCGGGACGCGTTTCGCCTCGGCGAGACCCCCGACGTTCCGCCCGAGATCTCTGTGTGCAACCGGAACCTGATGAACCTCCTCGAGATGCCTCTGCTGTTCTACGTCGCCATTATCTCGCTGTATGTCACCCGGCACGTCGATGCGGCTGTCATCTGGTTGGCGTGGGTCTACGTCGGCCTTCGCATCGTGCACTCAATTCTCCATCTGACCTCGAACGTGGTGATCCAGCGTTTCGTCCCCTTCGCCTTGAGCAATCTCGTTTTGCTCGCGATATGGATTTCATTCATCAACCGCCTATTGTAAGCGGGCCCCGCGAGTGGTTTGGTTTTCGGTCCCTTCGCGCACCACGGCGCGCTTTCTTTTCTACGCCGAGCCGTCTGGTCCCGATACCCCTCGCGATTGCCGGATCCCCCGGGTATCGCGGCGCCCAGCGCCATAAATCGAAGAAAAATCGAACAACGCATCGCGGCCCTCTATCCGTGTCCGCCGCTCTCTCCGTTTGACCGTTTCACCCACCTCTGTTATCTCCAGACCCCGTGAATATCGCGCAAGAGAAGAAACTCATCAAAGAACTGAAGGAGCCGGATCAGTTCGTAGGCTTCTGGGCCACGGCTGCCAAGAAGCTTTCGGGCAGCAAGGCGGCCATTTTAGGCGGCCTTGGTGCCGTGATCGTGCTGGCCCTCGTTGGCATAGGTGTCCGCCAAATGATGGGCCGCCGGGGCGAGGAAACCTCAAAAGCCTATGGCCGTTTTCAGCGCATCGCTTCGGCGGCGTTGATTCCCGAAAAAGGCGACGTGCCCAAATTCGAAGATAATTTGCCGCATTTCAAGACTGACACAGAACGCCAGCAGGCGGCTGCCAAGGCGGTTGACGAATTCCTAGCCGCCCACGCCGGATCGCCGCTTGCGAACGAGGCCCGTATGGCCAAGGCCCGATTCCTCCTGACCGCCGGGCAGGCACCGGTTGCCCTGAAACTGTACGAAGAACTGCGCGGCAAGGTCGATGAACGCCTGGCCTTCCTGGTCGAAGAAGGAATTGCCCTATGCCTGGAAGAAACTGGACAGATTGACCAGGCGATGGCGGCGTATCAGGCGATTGCCGACCGCGCCAAATCCCAGGGGTCATTTTTTCGTGACCAGGCGCTGTTCAGCCGGGCCCGTCTGCTGGAACGCAAAGGGCAGGGCGCCGAGGCCACCAAGGCCTACAAAGATCTGTTGGCCGAATTGCCTAACACCGGGCTGAAAAGCGAAATCAACGACCGTTTGGCGCTGCTGGAAGCAAAGTGATCCGCGCCCCGCGTGCGTTCGGCCTCACAGCATCGCTCGCGTTTCTAGCCCTGTCTTGTGCCGACGGCACGGTTCGTCGTGCCGATGCGCCCGCCCGTACCTATCCCGCGGGCATCGTCGACCTGCGCTGGCGCCAGGTCATCCACGAACACGGCCTGTTTGAACCAAGCCCAGAGGAATGTTCAACCCCGACCTTGGTCGGCGACAAGGTGATCCTGGGGTCGCGCGCGGGTCGAATTGTGGCCGTTGACACCAAGGATGGCCACCCCCTTTGGACAACCCAAATATCCGGCGGTCTAGACAGTGAGGCCCGCTACGATCCGGTTCGTCGCCAGGTCTACCTAGGCGCCGATGACGGTTTCATGCACGCCCTGGATCCCGATACGGGCGCTATCCGTTGGTCCCACAAGGCCAGGGGCGCCGTCGAACGTGCCCCCGAGCTGGATGCGGCGTCGGTGTACCTGACCACCGCTGAAGATCGGGTCATTGCCCTGGACGCTGCCACCGGGAAGTTTCGTTGGCAGTACGAACGCGACACGCCCGACGGGTTCACCATCCACGGCCATGCGGGACTGCGCCTGGGCAACGATGTCCTATACACCGGATTTTCTGATGGGTTTCTAGTCGCCCTGCGGCCTGCCACCGGGGAAGTGTCCTGGGCCCGATCCTTGGCTGCGGCATCCGAACAGTACGTGGATGTTGATTCGACACCCACACCGGTGGGGGATCTGCTGGTGGCTTCGTCGTTTTCAGGGGGGCTTTATGCGGTGACGGCATCCGGTGGTGACATCAAATGGCGGCTGGGCATCGAAGGCGCCAGCACCGCCCGCGCCATCGGTGACAGACTGTATTTTGCGGCCCCGCGTGACGGAGTCGCCGCTATCGACCACCAAGGCCACCTGATCTGGCGCCAGGCCCTAGCCGAAGCCGGTGAACTGACCCCGCCCCAGTCCGCGGGCCCGTATCTTATCTTCACGGGCAGCCGGGCCGGCCTATTCGTTGTCGATCGAAAGGGGGGCCAGTTGCTGGAAACATTCAACCCCGGTCGCGGCATTTGCGGGGGTGTCGCCCTAGATGCGACTGGCAGCAATCTGTACGTCTTGGTGAACAGCGGGGCTCTATACGCCCTTCATCTGGCCGGCGTGGGAAACCAATAGGGCGGCGATAACGTCCGAACATCGGTGGTACTGTGTCGCGTTGGGGAGGCGCCGTGCCCCCCGGGAGGTGAATCAGGATGTTGAAATCTGAGATCATGGCGACTCTTGAGGGCACAGCGTTGGTTGCGATGCTGCGCCTGCCTTCCGCTGATGAGGCCCTAGAAATGGCCGAGGTGCTGATCGAGGCCGGCATGCCCTGTTTACAGATCCCCCTGACGGTGCCTGGCGCCAACGAGGTCATCAGCGAGTTGCGTGGGAAGTATGCCTCGCGGGCCTTGATCGGAGCGGGTACCGTGCTTGATCCGAAGGCGGCTCTTGCCAGCATCGCGGCCGGAGCGCAATTCATCATCAGCCCGGTGCTCAACGTTGCCACCATCTCTTGTTGCAATGAGGCTGGCATTGTCATGGTCGCCGGTGGTTTGACCCCAACGGAGGTCGTCACGGCCTGCAATGCCGGTGCGGACATGGTGCGCATATACCCGTGCGGCGCGATGGGCGGACCTGAATACATCAGGTTCTTGCGCGCCCCACTGCCCCATATCCGGCTGATGCCGGCCGGTGGGGTGACCATACAGACCGCCGCGGATTTTATCGCCGCTGGGGCATCGGCGCTCGAGGTCGATCTCGATCTTGTGGATCTGGGCGCTCTGCGCCTTGGCCGCACTGACGAGATCATCACCAACGTGAACCTTTTTCTCGACGTGGTTGTCGAGGCGCTGTCGTTGCTCAATTCTTCCCTGAATCCGTCCGGCCCGGAATCGACATCAACACCAGGTAGCGGGTGAGGGGGCCAATTTCGTGCACTTTCAGCTTCGCCCGGGCCTTCATTTCGCCCACCTTGCCCGGCCATTGTTCTGGTAGCACTGCCGCGGGTGGGTGCAGGCTGTGGCAACCAGAACAATTGTCGACATAAAGCTGCCGTCCGTATTCGAGATCCGTGCGTGTTGTTCCTGGCCACAACCGCGCCGCCTTCACGCCGTCGGCATCAGTCGGGTGCGGTAGATGTCCTGCACATCCGGACGTCGCGCTGAAAATCCATATAAACAACAGCGACCGCATGGGACGGACGTGCCTATAGATGAAACGAAAGAAGCAGGCGCGCGTTCAATTTCTCATGGGCACCCAGATCTCGGCGGTCCTTGCCGGTGTAGGAATCTGCGCGCTTGAGCGCCGGCAATTGTGGCATCACGGTCAGGGCGATCCACCACGACTCGGCCGCGTACGCCAGCACGGGGCCCAGATAGACCGCCCCGGCCTCCCATTCGCCGTGTCCGACAATGTTGTGGCTTCGAAGTTCAAGGCCCAGAGACAGTTTGGGCGACAGGAAGTAGGTCGCCGCCACATCAACTTCGCCGATAAATTCCTTCTCAATTTCGGTCTCTCCACTGGCTTCTAGTTCGTTCTCAAGGGCAAGCTCGCCCACCAGGTTGGCGACCAGAAGAATTTTTCCGATTTGTTTATCAAATAGAAATTTTGCCTCAAATTCGGTTTCGACAGGGCCCATTGTGACTTCGCCATACAGGGCAAATCCAATTGGGTCCGCGCTGCGATCGGACAGTTTATATTTCCATTCCGACGAAACGCCCTGGTAGTCAAACGATGACGTGCGTTGCTTCTGGTCGGCAACGATTGAATCGTAGGACAACCCACCGAAGTTCAAATAGATCGCAGTTTGTAGCCGGTCGCTGAGCCCCCACTCGAATTCCAACCGGTGGTCGAATCGCGAGTAGCGGTTTTCGCGTCCATTGCGCCAGGTCGTCCACACTTCGACCTCTTTGGCGCCCTGGGGCAGGACGTTGGTTTCGTAGGCATAGGTGAACCGGCGTTCGTTCGCCGTGGCGTCGGCTGCCGGGAAAAGGCAGACGGCCATCGCCGTGGCGCTAAGAGCGACAAGGGTGGGGCGCTGGAACTTTGGGGACGAAGGGGCGGGACGCATGGGGGGCCTTTCTGGTGCGCGGCTTGACTGATAATGAGAATGACTTGCAACTTCATACAGGAGTGCTGCGACATCGTCAAGCGCTCAACCGCCCGGATTAGGGGTACTGTCGGCAGCGCGATGTCTCCCCCTGTCGACCTGCGGGCGCTGCTGTCCCGGCTTAGCCCCGAACATCAGGGATTCGTTCTGGGGGTGGGTTTGCTGGGGGAGCCGGGCCTGACCTTGGACCACATGCTGGGGACAGCCACGGACTGCGTAAAAGCGATTGACGCCCTAGCGATCGCGACGCGGGACGAACGCGCGGCGGCCCTGGCCTACCTTTCGCAAGGACTTGCAGGGACGGGGATTTTGTCACAGCTTGCTTTGGCAACGGCGGATGAACTAGGCCGTGTACTCGCGGACGAACCTTTGCCCCTGGCGCTGGCTGCCCTGGCCGGACTGCCGTCACCATTGCGTGGCCAGGTGCAAACGGCCCTGGCCGTGCTCGCGGGCTGTCCCGTCGATGAACTTCCTTCTCCGGCAGCGCTATCCCCCGCGCTCCTGGCCGAGGTGCAGAGGTTCGTCTTCGTGCGCTTGGGTCGCGATCCTTAGTTTTTTGGTGGTATAGACCCGCCCCCCATGCCTTCCCCTCCGAAATTACCGCTGCGCGCTGCGGTCTGTGGCACCGTTGCCATCATCGGCCGACCGAACGTGGGCAAATCGACCCTTCTGAACCGAATCGTCGGGCAGAAATTGGCCATCACCAGTTCCAAACCGCAGACCACGCGCAACAAAATCGTCGGCGTGTGGACAGGCGAGCTGGCCAAATCCCGGGGTGACGGCGCCCCGCGGGCCGGACAAATCGTGTTCGTCGATACGCCTGGGATTCACAAGGCGCGATCAAAACTGGGCCATTTCATGATGGGGGAAGCGCAGGGGGCGCTGGAAGGCGTGAACGCTGTGGTGCTGGTCGTGCAAACGCCTGAGGCCCGACGGGCCCCTGGTATGCCGGAGGGCGCCGTCCGTGGCGATGGCGTTGAAACCCGCCTTATTGAAACCCTCAAGGTCGCCAAACTTCCGATCATTTTGGCCATCAACAAGGTCGATCGGATGAAGGACAAGGCGGGGTTGTTGCCGCTGCTGGAATCCTGGGGAAAACGCGGCGATTTTGCGGCACTGGTTCCGATATCGGCGATGGGCGGTGTCGGCGTGGCCGATTTGGTCTGCGCACTCCTAGATTTGCTGCCCGAAGGCCCGCCGCTGTTCGACAGCGACACCATTACCGATCGCAGTGAACGGTTCTTGGTGGCGGAATTGATTCGCGAACAACTGTTTCAACGCCTGCGCGAAGAATTGCCTTATTCGACCGCCGTCATCATAGAAGCCTGGCAGGAACGCGCGCGCACGGGCGACGTGATGATTGATGCCCTGATTCTGGTCGAACGGGACAGCCAGAAGGGCATTGTCCTTGGCAAAGGTGGCGCCATGATCAAGGACATCGGGACGTCCGCACGGGAAGAGACCACAAAACTTCTGGGCCGCCCCGCGCACCTTCGCCTGCAGGTGAAGGTCGCCGCTGACTGGACTGAATCGAAGAATGCGCTGAACGAACTCGGTTACCATCAAGACTGATTTTCTAGAAATACCACCATGGCCCGCCGTCGTTTTTCAGATTCACCCGTCGTTGACGATCAACACCTACCCGTGGTGGCCCTTATTGGCCGTCCGAACGTGGGGAAATCGTCGCTGTTCAATCGTCTGATCGGGGGGCGGCCGGCGTTGGTTGAAGATGTTCCGGGCGTCACGCGCGATCGCCGGTATGGCACCACCACCTGGAACCGCGCGCGGTTTCGCGTGGTGGACACAGGCGGTCTGGATCCGTCGGCGGATGGCATCCTGGGGGCCATGCGAACGCAGACCCTGCGTGCCGTGGATGAAGGTGCGGTTTTGGTGCTGGTCATTGATGTGACCCAGGGGGCGACGGCGGCGGATCACGATGTGGCGCGCCTGTTGCGGCGAACCGGAAAACCGATCGTCGTGGCCGTGAACAAGGTTGATTCGCGCAATCGGGATGCGGACGCCGCTGAAGGTTTTTCGTTGCGGTTCGATGATGTGTTCCCGGTTTCGGCCGTTCATGGGCGTGGCATTGGGGACATGTTGGATCGGATTCTGGAACTGCTGAGTCCGGCAGATCTGGCCACTGCGCGTGCGGCCGCCCGTCCGCCTGAAGACGTCATCCCGGATGAAAACGAATCGGCGCCCGATGCGGATGCCGACGGCGGCGACAATGATGACGGTGATCCCGATGGCGATGTGGAATTCGCCCCCTTTGAACAGCCTGAACCCGAAGAGATCGTTCGCCCGATTCGGTTGGCCTTCGTGGGCAAACCCAACGTTGGCAAATCGTCCTTGGTGAACCGGTTGCTGGGCGATGATCGCGTCCTGGTCCACGACGAACCGGGCACCACCCGCGACCCCATTGACACACCTTTTCGGGTTGGGGAACGCGATTTCGTCCTGGTCGATACCGCCGGTTTGCGGAGGCGGCGTACCATTGAATCTTATACCGAAGCGATATCGGCGATCATGTCGCGCGATCAACTGGCCCGGGCTGACGTGGCCGCGTTGGTCATCGACGCCCGCCAAGGCGCCACCGCCGAAGATGCGAAACTGGCCAGTTTCATCGAAGAATCCGGACGGGCCGCACTGATCGTTTTCAACAAGACCGATCTTGTGCCCCGCGCGCAGCTAGAAACCATGGTCGCCATCACCAAAAAGGCGTTGGGGTTCATCGCGTTTGCGCCCATCCTGCGCACGTCTGCCATCACGGGCCGGGGCGTGTCCGACCTGACCACCGAGGCGGCGAAGGCGTTTGGCCAATGGTCGCGACGGGTGCCAACCGCGGCACTAAATAAACATTTTGGGCAAATTGTTGAACACCGGCCACCACCTGCGGGTTCCGGCGGGCGGCATGTGAAAATGTATTTTGCCACGCAGGCCGAAACCTGCCCGCCCACGTTCTTCATCAGCACCAACTGGCCCAAGGCAGTGGCTGAACCCTACAGGCGGTATCTGATCAACCAGTTCCGCAAGGTGTATGGGTTTGAGGGGTCACCGTTGCGGGTGTCGCTGCGCGAACACCGCCGCAAGAAAAAAGGCCCGAACGCCGTGCCCGAACCGGCAGACATGGGCGCTGGGCGTCCCACCGAACGCAAATTGGAATTGGATGCCGCCGCGGCGGCCTCTGCCGCTGCCCAAACCGCTGCCGCTGAAGCGATGCAGGGAACCGGCGAAACCTTCGACAACGAAATCGACGATTTCGACGGGGAATGATCGCGGGCGCGAACGACGTCGCGTCATAGAACAGCCTTGCGAATAGATCGTTTATAGGGTACCCCAGTAGGGCCTTGGACGGTCGCGGTCGCCTGGGGCATCTCTGGCCAGCCTTGCAATCTGGTGAACCCCGCACGAAGAGGGCACCACGTTATGCAGGGCGGTTGTTGTTGATTTGGGATCGTAGGTTCGCTGGAAAGGGGACGCTATGACGGCGTCGCTTCCAACCGGATCCCGTGTTGCGTTCGTCGGAACCTACCCGCCAAGACGCTGCGGGATCGCAACGTTTACGCACGACTTAGCGGCTGCGTTTTTTGGGGCTGCGGGGGGCGCCCGTCCGATGACGATAGCGCTGACCGACGCCGGCTGTCAGTACGAATATCCACCTGAAGTCGAATACGAAATTCGGCAAGGGGTTCGGGGCGACTATGCGCGGGCGGCCGAGTTCCTGAACTTCAGTGACGTGCGCCTGGTTTCGGTGCAGCACGAACACGGCATCTTTGGCGGTGAAGACGGCGCGTACATTCTCGATTTTCTAAGCACCTTGCGGGTGCCTGCCCTCGTGACTTTGCATACGGTGCTCAAACGGCCGTCTGACGGTCAACGCGCGGTCGTAAAAAAGATATGGAAACAATGTGCGGGGTTGGTGGTGATGAGCCGGGTGGCCGAAGAGCTTTTGGCCAGCTCGTACGGCATAGAAGGCGGGTCGGTTCACGTCATTGCACACGGTATTCCCGAAATGGGGCCGCGGGATCAGAAAAATCTGAAGGCGAAATTCGGTGTCGCGGGTCAGCGCATGATGTTGACCTTTGGGCTGCTGGGTCCGAACAAGGGCATCGAGACCGTCATTCGTAGCCTTCCGGCGGTGATCGAACGATTTGCCGATGTTGTGTACTTCGTTGTCGGCGCCACCCATCCGGCTGTGGTCCGCAGCCATGGCGAAGAATATCGGACCATGCTGGAACGTGAGGCAGAACGGTTGGACGTGCGCGATCACGTCGTCTTTCGTGATCAGTTTGTGTCCTTGCAAGAGTTATGCAGCTATTTGCAGGCCGCCGACATTTTCGTGAGCCCGTACCAAAACGAGGCCCAGGTCACAAGCGGCGCCTTGACTTACGCGATGGGTGCGGGTGCGGCGGTTGTATCTACGCCTTATTGGCACGCCCAAGAATTGCTGGCTGACGGACGGGGCTGCCTGTTTCCATTTGCCGACAGCGCGGCGTTGGGGTCTATTTTGATAGACCTGTTTTCATCGGAGGCCAAGCTGGGTCAGGTGGGGGCCGCCGCGTACGATTTTAGTCGTTCATTTGTTTGGCCCCGCATCGGCAAGGCCTATGTTGAACTGGCCACGCGGGTCATGGCGGATTTTTCAGGACGGTCACGTCGCCTTGATCCGCCCCGGGCCAGCGGCCTTCCCGACCTGCGCCTTGATCATCTGCTGCGTCTGACCGACGACACCAGTATCATTCAGCACGCGACCTACAGCATTCCTGCGCTGGAAAGCGGCTATTGTGTGGATGACACCGCCCGCGCGCTGGTGGTGGCCCTTGCCGTAGATCGGGTGACAAGTTCGCCCGAGACCAAACGGTTGATCACGATCTATATGTCCTTCCTGCATTTCGCCCAGGCCGACGACGGCCATTTTCGTAACCTGATGACTTACGGGCGCGCCTTCCTGCCCGAGGTGGGATCTGATGACTGCCTTGGCAGGGCGGTCTGGGCGTTGGCTAGCGCCGCGCGTTTTGCCAGCGACGACGGGACGCGTTTGTTGGCCCGTGAAATGTTCGAAAAGGCCTTGCCTCGGACGGAGGGGCTGGGCCCCCGGGGAACGGCATTGTCGATGTTGGGATTGTCCATCTACCTGCAAGCTCATCCCGGCGCGGCACCGGCACGGGACACGTTGACCCGCCTGTGCGAAAAACTGCTGCGCTGTTATGAGGATCAGGCAACAACCGATTGGCGTTGGTTCGAACCCACGCTTACGTACGACAATGCTGTGCTCCCGTTGGCATTGTTCCGCGCGTACAGAATCACTTCGGAACGTCAGACCCTACGGGTGGCGCGTGAATCGCTGGAATTTCTGGAAGGCATTTGTTTTCGGGACAAACAGCTTGTGCTGGTTGGAAACGCTGGTTGGCATAGGCGTGGCGGGACGAAGCCCTTAGTCGATGAACAGGCGATCGACGCGGCGATGTTTGTGCTGGCCTTCCGGGGGGCGTACCTGGCGACCGGGGACCACCACTATCTGCGGCGCATGCGCCAGTCGTTCGCGTGGTTTTTGGGAGCCAACCGGCTGGGACTGCCACTTTATAATCACGCCACTGCCGGCTGCCGTGATGGACTTGGTGCCACGGAACTTAATCTTAATGAAGGTGCCGAAAGCACCATCTGCTTTTTAATGGCGTTGCTTGAAATGTTGGAACTTGCGGGCGAAGGACTGGAACACGCACACGACACCGGGGCTTTGGGACATTCGAACTCATGAACCAAAATATTGTCAGGCGTACCCACCACCGGTTGCAGCACGATCCATCCCGGGTGATTGCGAAACCCTATGTGCCGGGTGAAGAAATAGGTCAAGAAATAGGTCCGGGGGGACAGCCCCGCGCGCGTCTGCTGATGCAGCGGATTTTGGCCATTCCGGAGGCCCAGGTTGGTCCCCTGTTGGCCCAAACGATGGCCGCATTTTCGTCGCGACATAAAGATTTTGAAGGCGTTCTGGAACGACATTTTGAACTGGTGGCGGCCCACGTGGGACCTGTCGAACTGTCGCCCGAGCGGCGTTTGTTGATAGGGGCCTATTTTACTCACGAGTATTCCGTCGAGGGGGCGGCTTTGTTCAATCCGTCCATGGTGCCCGCCCCCGATCAGACCGGCCTGCGCCCGGGGGACCAGCGGTTCATCATGAGCCTGCGCGCCGTGGGTGAAGGACACATTTCGTCCATAGAGTTTCGCACGGGCGTGGTGGATGCGGCCTGCACCATCGTTCTGGATCCGCCTGGATTCCCGCTTGTCACCGGTCGCCGCACACCACCTAGTCACTATGAAAAACGACAGTTCCACGCCAAACTTGTCGAGTTAGGTGTTGGCAACGAACTGGCCGTTGGGGTCCTGGAACGACTTTCTTCGCATTTCACCGGGGCGGAACTTGAACAGTCTCTTGCGTGGCTGGAACAGAATGGGCCTCCTCACGCCATCAGCTATGAAACGGCCAAGATCATTCGGGTGTTGGCGGCGTCGAACTACATCACCAGCTTTGCAGCAGATTCAAACCTATCTGAACGCGTGATCTTTCCTGCGGGGCCTTACGAGACCCACGGGATGGAAGACGCCCGGTTTGTTCGGTTCACGGATGACGACGGAAGCAGCCGCTATTACGCCACTTATACGGCGTTCGATGGGTTTGAGATCATGCCGCAACTAATCGAAACGGATGATTTTGCCGTGTTCGCCATATCGACGCTGCGGGGTGCGGCCGCCCAGAACAAGGGGATGGCGCTGTTCCCCCGGCGCATCAAGGGGAACTACGTGATGCTGTCGCGGCGTGATCGCGAGAACCTGCATCTGTCGGTGTCAACCGACGTGAGCCACTGGAACGACGTCTTCGATCTGCACCAGCCGCGCGAGCCCTGGGAGCTGCTGCAAATCGGTAACTGCGGCTCCCCCATCGAAACGCGCGAGGGCTGGCTGGTCCTTACCCACGGCGTGGGACCGATGCGGCAGTATGTGCTGGATGCGCTGCTACTGGATCTGGACGATCCGGTCCGTGTGATTGGTCGGCTAAACGCGCCGCTGTTGTCGCCCAATGAGACCGAACGGGAAGGCTACGTTCCCAATGTCCTTTATACCTGTGGCGGCATGGTTCATGGTGACGATCTGATTCTGCCCTATGGCATGTCCGACGCCGCTGTCGGAATTGCAACCATTTCTATACCGAATCTGGTCGCTCAACTTCGGGCGCCGGGGTCTTCACGATGATGTTCTTCGACAGCAAAAAGAAGTACCGGGGATCAGCCCGGGTGGTGACCCCTCGATCACCGGCTGTTTCGGGGTTGACGGTCATGGATGTCGTTGGGGCCGATCCGGATTTGGTGGCGTTCCTGACCTACCTGGATCGCCGGGGCCTGATGGTGCAACACCCCAATACCGGTCATGCCTTGTTCACCTTTCGCTGGGCCTCGGGCTACCAGAATGGCAGCGACTTGAAGGTGCAGGGGATGTTGGAACACATCTGATTCTGGGTGATAGTTTTGTGCTGGCTCGGGCAGCGGGGCCGTAGATACTTCCAAAAAGTAGAAAATTTCATGGGGCTATCATGAAAGCCTTGATAATTAGTGGCCCATGAAGCTAATCGCGACCGGTGCCACCCTTTTCTTGTCATCCGTTTTGGCGGCTGCCGCACCGATCGAGACAGAATGGGCGCTGATCAAGAAGGTGCCGGTACCAGGTGACGGGGGTTATGACTACCTGTACGTCGATGATGCCGCGCGGCGTCTGTACGTCTCGCATGGCCCCGAGGTCGCCGTGCTGGACGCGGATTCCCAGGCCGTCGTCGGGATTATCAAGGGACTCAACGGTACGCACGGGATCGTAGTAGTGCCCGAAGTGAAAAAGGGCTTTATCACCAACGGTAAGTCCAGCACGATCACGATCTTCGATCCGAAGACGTTGAAGATTTCGGGTGAAATCATTTCGACGGGAAAGAATCCTGACGCACTGATTTACGACCCGGCGTCCCGCAAGGTGTTCGTGTTCAATCACAGCAGTGGCAACGTGACGGTTTTCGACCCCAACAGTGGCAAGGTGACCAGCACCATTGACGTTGGTGGTGCCCTTGAATTCGGGCGCGCGGATGGCAAGGGGGCCGTCTGGGTCAACGTCGAGGACAAAAACCAGGTGGCGCGTATTGATTCGAAAACCATGAGGGTGACGGCCCGCTGGCCGCTAACCCCGTGCGAGGAACCGACGGGAATGGCTTTGGACAAGAAACACCGTCGGCTGTTCGTCGGCTGCAATGAAAAGATGGCCGTCCTGAATGCTGACACGGGAAACGTGATCAGCACCCTACCCATCGGAAAGGGGGTTGATGCGACCGACTTCGACGCGTCCACGGGCGATATCTACAATTCGTGTGGCGGCGACGGGACAATGGTCGTGATTCATCAGGACGGCGCTGACACGTATCACGTGGCGTCTACGGTGAAGACCCAGCCCCGCGCAAAAACCCTGACGCTGGACCCGAAGACCCATCGGGTGTTCTTGTCTGCCGCTATTTTTCCCCCGGCCAAAGGTCCGGCGATGCCGGGGACGTTCGCCGTCCTTGTTTACGGGAAATCGCGTTGATGGTCCGTGGGTCCCAAATGCAGCCGGTGCTGGCGGTCCTGTTTTTCGCGACGGCAACGGCGGTTGCGCAGGGGGCCGAAGCACCGGAAACGGGCCCACTGACGTTGGCTGATTGTTTGCAATTGGCCCACACGGCGCCGTCATCAGTGGCCACCGTGGCGCGCCTGGGGAGGGAAGCAGCGGCGTATGGGGTCAGGGGTGCGGGTGCGGCCTTCCTTCCCCGCGTGGCATGGAACAGCGGGGTGACCTTTGGTTCCACAAACGCCAACCGGGAAGCGTCCTTTGTGGCGCTCAATGGTCCCCGGGAATACCAGTCGTTTGTGGAAGCGACCTGGGACATCGATCTATCGGGTCGGCTGCGCGCGGGGCTGGCGCGGGCCCGCGCGGATCGGGATGCCGCCAACGCCACGGCGACGCTGACCATTCGGGATCTGGGCCGCGCGGTCACAACCAGTTATTTCCGCGTTCTGGTCGCACGCCACCTGGTACAAAGCGCCCAATCGGCTCTAGAAGAATCCCGCGCGTTTGAAAAACGAAGCCGGGCCTTGTTTGAAGGAGGGGAGGTTGCACAGGCTGACATCGCCCGTGCGCGCCTGCAGACCGCCACACTAGAACAAGCGATCATCGTCGCAGAAGTGGATGCCCGTATTGCAAATCAAGATCTGGCGTCGTTCTGGACGTCGGATCTGCAGAAGGAACTGGCACTAGATGATGTCCTCATGCAGCCTGCGCCGTCCCCGTGGGATCTTCTGGTGGAAGGCCAACCGGACCAGCAGCCCTACCTGGGACGACCAGAACTTCGGCTATTAGAAGCACAACGCGAGGGGATTCTGGCCGATTTCCGGCACGCCCGGGCGGGGTTGTTTCCGACGGCGGTTGTGAAGTACCAGTACGGTTTCGACACCGTGGGCTTCCACTGGCAAGACCGTGGCCAGGCGTTGCTGATCGGGTTAAGCGTGCCAATCTTCGATTTTCTTCAGACGCCGTCCCTGTATCAGCCGTTGCGTCTGCGCGCCCAAATGGTCGAAGTGGACTACCAAATCGCCAAGCGCACGCTGTCACGCGACTACCAAGGCGCCCTGACACACCTGACCGGGCTGTACCAGCAACTGGCCCCCGCGGACGCGCAGGTGAAGGCGGCTGTGGACAATTTGCAACTGGCTAGGGTCAGGTACGAAGGCGGCGAAGGCCTGGCCCTAGAAGTGGTGTCTGCCCAGACACAGTTGGCGCAGGCGCGATCGAACGATTTTAACACCCGCGCGGCGTACCATATCGCCCGCGCTGAGCTGAAGGTGGCAAAGGGAAAATGAAAACCATCGTCTTTGTAAGTGCTGGCGTTGTGTGGTGCGCGTGCGCCGCAAAAAAGGGAGAAGAGTCCGAACCAAAGGCGTTGGTGACGGTTCAGGTCGCGTTGGTGTCCCGCGCCGATGTGCCCATCAAGGTGCAGGCGCCCGCTGTGTTGCACCCGCGCGAACAGGCCAATATCACGGCACGTACACCCGCGGTGATCCAGCAGATCAAGGTCAAAAAAGGTGATGATGTGAAGGCGGGGCAGTTGCTGGTGGTCCTGGAAAATCGGGACATCCAGGCCCAGCGTGAAGAAGCGGAGGCCGCTGTCACCGACGCACAGGCGGGCCTGTCGAAGATGAGCAATGGCACGTTCCACGTCGAGATCGAACGGGCCAAGGGCCAGCTTCAGGCCGCGCAAGCCGGATACAACCAGGCGCAGAAGACCTTTGAAAAACGCCAGGATCTGTTCAAACAAGGGGCTATCCCGCAACGGGAACTGCTGTTGACCCAGACGGAACGCGAGACCATGCGCGCAAATCTGGAAGTGGCCCGCAAGAACGTGGAACTTCTGCAAGGCGAAAAAGACGTTCGGATGGCCGAAAGCAAGGTCAAACAAGCCGACGCCCGTTTGCATTTGCAGAATGCCCAACTGAATTTCACCCAGATCCGCAGCCCTTTTACCGGGACAGTGACTGAACAGTTTGTCTACCCCGGTGATATGGCCAGCCCCACCGTCCCGATGTTGACGGTGATGGATCTGTCGATCGTGGTGGCGCGCACCCAAATCCCCGAGGCCGAGGTGCGGTTGGTGCGGCCAGGGCAGGCGTGTTCGTTCATTCCGTCGGACGCACCCGATGCCGCCGTGCAGGGACACATCACGGTTTTGAACAAGGCGGTCGATCTACAGCGCCGCACCGTCGAGGGCTGGTGCGAGATTTCCAACAAAGAGGGGCAGTTGCGCGCAGGGGCGTTCGGGTCGGTGGTGGTCATCAGCGGCGTAGACAAGAATAGCCTGGTTGTCCCCGTGTCGGCCGTTCAGTTCAAAGAAGGCACGCGCGAGGGCAGCACGTTGGTGGTCGATGACAAACACGTCGCCCACACGCGCGAGGTCCAGGTCGGCGTCACCGTGGACGGGAAGGTCCAGATCAAAGGCGGGCTGAAGGAAGGAGAGCAGGTGGTCTCAGAGGGGGGCTACAACACCCCCGATGGCACGTCGATCACGATAGGCGAAAAGGCGAAACCACAAGGCAAGGATGAGAAGAAGGAACCGGCCAGCAAATGAACCGTCGACTGGCTGATTTCGTCGAGGCGCATGGGCGCGCCCTGGTGCTGATTGCCCTGACCTTCGCACTGGCGGGGGCGGTGTTCATGTTCCGCATCCCCATCGCGATTTTCCCGCAGACGAACTTCCCTCGCATCGTCATCCTGGCCGACAACGGTGTGCAGCCCGTGGATGTGCAGATGTTGTCGGTGACAAAACCCATCGAGGAAGCCATCCGCATTGTCCCCGGGATCACGGACGTCCGATCCATCACCGCGCGTGGATCGTCCGAAATCAGCGTGTCGTTTCGCTGGGATGTGGACATTCTGAACTCGCTGCATCTGGTTCAGGGCCGAATCGCGCAGATCACGCCGACGCTGCCGCCCAGTACGCGTTTTTACATCAACCGAATGACGTTCTCGGTTTTCCCGATGATCGGATTCAGCATGACGTCGGCCAAACGTCCGCTGGCCGAATTGTGGGAACTGGCGACCTACGATCTGGCCCCCCGGATCTATCGCGTTCCGGGTGTCGCGGAAACCCGCATCGTCGGTGGGCGCCCCTTCGAATACCATGTGGTGATCGATCCGTCGCGCCTCAATGGCCTGGGCATGCCGTTGACCAAGGTCGTGGACGCCCTGCGGGCGACCAATACCATTAGTGCTACAGGGATGTTGCAGGAAAACTACCATCTGTATTTGACGACGGTGACGGGGCTGCTGAAGGATCGCGAACAGATCGAAAACACCGTGGTTCAGGTCATCAACGGCACGCCGATTCTGGTGAAAAATATTGCCACCGTCGTGCCGGCAGAAAAACCTGTCTACAACATTGTCACCGCGAATGGGCGCAACGCCGTTCTGGTGAACGTTTTGCAGCAGCCCGATGGCAATGCGGTCCAGATTGCTGACGACGTGAACCGCGAACTTGCGCTCATCAAAAAATCCCTGCCCCCAGATATTGAACTGTCCGTGTTTTACGACCAGTCCGAATTGGTGCGGGATTCGATTTCCGGCGTCATCGAAAGCATTTTGATTGGGTTGGGACTGTCAATTGGCGTGTTGCTGGCGTTTTTAAAAAGCTGGCGCACCACGCTGGTAGCCGTGTTCGTCATCCCGGTCGCCACCTTGGCGTCGGTGGTGTTTATGAAGCTATTCGATATGAGTTTCAACCTGATGACCTTGGGAGGTCTGGCCGCATGTATAGGCGTGGTCATCGACGACGCCATCGTCATGGTGGAAAACATTGTCGTCCATCTTTGCATGGGTGAAACCCCCAGCGAGGCGTCCAAGCGGGCCATCACCGAACTGACTCCGGCCCTTGTCGGGTCGACGTTGACGCCCATCGTGGTGTTCGCGCCGCTTGTGTTCCTAGGCGGAATCACGGCGGTGTTTTTTCGCGCCCTGGCGCTGACGTTGGTCACAGCGCTGCTGGCGTCCCTGTTTCTGGCCATATTCGTGACCCCGGTCATTGCGCGGCTTCTACTGAAGAAGAAGGTCGTGCCCGAAGGCATCAGCTACGACGACGCGTCGCAGGCAGGTGAAGGGCGGATTTTGCGCTGGCTGACGGGCCGATATGAGACCGCGCTGATGGGATCCCTGCGGCGGCCTTTTGTCGTGTTGGTCAGCGTTGTCGGCATCCTGGTAGGGTCGGGGCTGCTGTACATCCGGCTTGGTAGTGGTTTTCTGCCCGAGATGGACGAACGCGCGACTGTCCTAGACTACATCATGCCCCCCGGGACGTCGCTGGAAGAAACCGATCGCGTTTTGCGCAAAGTCGAGGATTTTTTGCGCGAAACGCCCGACATCGAAAGTTATTCGCGGCGGACGGGCGCCCGCCTGGCGCTGGCCATTGCAGAGCCCAACACCGGGGACTATTTGATCAAGTTCAAACGGGATGGCAAACGTCCCTTAGGCGATGTCACGGACGAATTGCGCGAGAAGATCAAGACCGCCTTTCCAGGGTTGGAAGTGGAGTTTCCCCACATCCTGGAGGATCTGATCGGCGATTTAGCGATGACACCTTCGCCGATTGAAATCAACGTTTACCATCGCGATGAAGCGGTGTTCAAAAAGGTAACCGCTGATATTGCCGAATGGTTGCCCAAGGTGCAGGGCGTGGTCGATATCGTGAACCGCACCGTCGTCATTGGCCCGTCGCTAAACTTCCGCGTTGATCCCGAAAAGGCCCAGCGTGCTGGGTTTGGGGTCCAGGATGTGGCCAGCCTGGCGACCGCGATGGTGGACGGCGAGGTCGCGTCCAACATGATTCGCGGCAACCGCCTGGTAGGTATCCGTGTCCGTTACCCTGCAGAAGCGCGGTCATCGGTCGAAAAGCTGAAGGCGGCGCTGGTGACGTCACCGACTGGGCAAACCGTATCGCTAGGCAGCATCAGCACGGTCGAAATGGACGAAGGTCAAACCGAGGTGCGCCGCCACAACCTCCGCAACATTTCTGCGGTCACGGGACATGTGTCGGGCCGTGATCTGGGGTCGGCCATAGCCGAAATCAAAGAAAGACTTTTCAAGGAAGTGAATATTCCCGCTGACACCGAGATCTACTACGGCGGGATCTACAAAATTCAGCAGGAATCTTTCCAGGGGTTGCTTCAGGTCCTGGTGGGGTCCATTTTCCTTATCTTCGTGATCCTGGTATTCGAGTTTCGCAGTTTCTCCCATCCGATTGCCATCTTGGTGGCGACCATCCTTTGCGGATCGGGCGCGGTGCTGGCGTTGTTCCTGACCGGGCAAACATTGAACATTTCGTCGTTCATGGGGGCCATCATGGTGGTCGGCATCGTCCACAAAAACGGCATCCTGATGTTGGACGCCGAAAAGGCCTTCACCGAAAAGGGATATCCGCTGCGCGAGGCCATCTTCCAGGCGGGGCGCCGCCGCTTGCGCCCCATCTTGATGACCGCGCTGGCAACCATCGTCGGTATGCTTCCCCTGGCCATCGGCGTCGGCGCGGGCGCTCAGTTGTTACAGCCCTTGGCCATCGCCGTGGTCGGCGGCGTCACGATATCGATGGTCCTGTCCCTGCTAATAACGCCAGCCCTGTTTTTCAAACTGCGGGAAAAAGGATTGTAGGGTGTCGGGGCCGCGTTAGTTTCAGGCTGCCCCATCCGGGCTGCACACGAATACGTTGGTCGCCGGTGCGCCCGCCCCGCTGTAGTGGTTGCATCTCGGCCGTTGGAGGACGGACGCAGTACGAGATTTCGCCATCGCGATCCGTCCGGATCGTCGACCGGACTTAACGCTATTTCGAAGACGGTGCACTAGATGCGTCCGCCAAGACCGACCCACACCGATCCACGGGGAGTCACCGACAATCGTGGAACGAGAGCGAGGCCTCGATGCGATGAAGGCGGGATTGGATCGCCGGCCTGTCGCGCCAGCAGTCCTGCGTCCAGAGTCGTCGCTGCCGCGATCCCCAGCAACGCGCCAACAAAAGCGCCCCCGACGCTGCCAAATTCACTGCCTGGCGCACCTGGGTCACTCAACGCAAGGTCGATATTCCAGCCCAGATAGGCGCCGCCCGCCGGAAGACAAAGGTGCAAGGCAAGGCTCGCAGCCGCACGCCCTGGGTTGTGGTAAAGCAAGTGAACCGTCGGGCTTGGCAAGGCGAACATAATCGCTGAGCCCTTCAACCCGAAGGTGGGTGCCCCTCCGATCGCTGCGAAGAATCCGACGAAGTCGGCCAACAATACCCATCCTCCGTAGCTCTGGCGCTGGAGAGGAGGGGGTGCGGGAGGCAAGATTGAGCTCTCAGGGGTGGCGACGGCCAGTGTTGCTGGGAATAGCGATATGACCATGAGAGCGCCTTTCAGTAGATGTTTGGGCGCATACCGGGATAGCGGCAACGTTTGATCCATGAATTATTTTCTCCTTTGAAGCCATTCAGTGGCTAGTTTTCTCGCATGTAGCAGGCGTTGTCATGCGGGCGACCCCATGGCGTCAATGCGAATCGACACGATCAGGGCGAGCCTGTCATTTTAGCGGGGGCTCGTGCAGTGGCCAACGTTTCCACGTTCCGAGCCTTCTGACGGTAATCGATTACATACGGCAAAACGTCCTTGCATGTTTCCCGGCGGGCGGGCCATTATGGGCCATGTCTTATCTGTCGCGTCGTCTTAGGGTGGCCGCCGCTCCGGCCTTCGCACTGACCTTGGTTGGATGCGCCGCGTCTGCAACGTTCACCTCAGCAACGTCCACGCCTGCCCGCCTCTTGCCCCACGTTGTCATCGACAGCGATGCCAATAATGAACTGGACGATCAGCACGCCATTGCCTACGCCCTGCTTAGTCGGGACAGTTGGCAGATCGACGGGATAACCACCAACCGGACTAAGGCAGGGGGGGACATCGGGCAACACACGGCGGAGGCGCGGCGGGTCGCTGCCTTGTGCGGCCGGGCGGACATTTCTGTTCTATCGGGGTCCAGTGGCACCTTCGATGAAATCAAAGACAAGGTGCAGGTCCCCGGTTTTGATGGCGAGGTTGCGGTTGACTTCCTGATCGCGCGGGCTCAAGACCGATCGCCGTCGGACAAACTGATCCTAGTGCCAGTCGGCAAGCTGACCAATGTAGCCCTGGCCTTGTACAAACAACCTGCCATCGCGGCCAAGGTCCGCATTGTATGGCTGGGTTCGAACTGGCCTTACGACACCACGGAGTACAACGAAGCTGACGACCACGCGGCGGTGAACTTCCTTATGGACAGCGCTGTTGAGTTTGACGTGGCCTTGGTCCGTTATGGCAAAAAGGGGACAGATTCGGGAACCGCTGCGGTGACAGTTTCAACCGAAGAGGCGAGGCGGCGCATGCCAGGCCTAGGTCCCAAGGTGGCACCGGTGCCGGGCCGCCACGGGGGAATGTTCAGTACCTTTGGCGACTATTCGGTCGAACTGTTTGAAAAAATTGGCTCTCGTCAGCGCGCGCTGTTTGATATGGCCGCCGTGGCACTGGTCAAGAACCCTTCGTGGGCCCATGCGGAAAATGTCCCCGCTCCTCATATTGTCGACAAGCAGTGGCAAGAACGCCCCAAGAACCGACGGCGGGTTCGTTTTTGGAAGGATTTTGACCGGGACAAGATCATCGCTGATTTTTATGCCGTCATGACCCGTGCCCAGCGGCCCTAGGGCCGGTCGGTGGTCCCACCCCTGGGAAATGGGGCCAGGAAAATCGGCTTCGTTTTGCCTATGATTCCAGCTCACCGAAAAACAGGACAAGGAGCCCCCATGAAACTAATTCGCTTCCCTCGCCTTACGGCCGCTGCTCTCGCCGCCACCCTCTTCGGATCTGGTTGCTACGGCCAGTTCGCTCTGACTCGCAAGGTGTACGCCTGGAACGGACAGGCCACAAACAACAAGTTTGCCAATTCCGCAATTCTTTGGGGCCTGATGATCATTCCGGTTTACCCCGTGGCGGGCCTGATCGATTTCTTGGTCATCAACACCATTGAGGTGTTCAGTGGCAGCAACCCGGTCGCCCTAAACGATGGGTCGTTGCAGGTCGACAGAGACGGCAGCCGCTACGTCTTTCAGCAAATTGACGACAATGCGGTGCGTGTCCTGGTTAACGGGAATCCGGCGATCGAGTACCGAAAACATGGCGATCGGCTGGTGGTGACCAGCGTTCAGGGGGTGGTCTTGCGCACTTTGCCCGCGTCGTCCACCCAGCGACTGGCGAAGGCGCCGCAGCGTCCGGCGACCTACTAGCCTGAATCTAGGGTGTGAGGGGGTCGGCGAGGAAGTGGGCCCTGATGCTGGGGCTGGCTGTGCCGGTGTCGGCGCCGTGGGGGCCACGGGTTTCGGAGGCGGCGGGACCAGCCCGCCTGGTCACTGTAGCCACGGATCGACTCGTATTCCCGCGGGCCCCCAGTCTGTGGGCCCCGCGCCCTCTAAATGACGAAAACAACATCCGGGTATTCCCAGCACACCGCCCAGCAGACTCCGTAGGTAATGAATCCCAGCAGGAAGGTGACAACGCCGAAAGAACGCGAAACGGCCTGCGTTTTCCTGCGCCCGTCCGGAGTTTTCACCAGAAGTTCGCCGCCGCCCCAAATCCCCCGCTTGGTGAGGGTGGCTTGCCCTTGTCCCAGATGTTCACCGTTCAAAAAGATGCGGGCCTGTGGATCATTGGTGACAATGGACGTGGTCCCACAGGCACTGAGGCCCAAGACGCATGAAAGGGTCAGGCAGACGAGGGGGCCAGTCATCCGGCGAGCGTCCATGGGCCTAGAGTCCGAGACCAATCGTAAATATCGGCCCGTGTGAGACGGTCGAGGAGGACGATTCGATCTGGGGGCGGTACGACGACCCCGTTTTCTCGGAGAAGAGATTGACGAAGTAGCCAAGCTCGCCTCGGAACTGCACAGCCGACAGACGCCCGAGCAACATTCCGACCGCTCCGTGCACGCGCAGGCCGTTGGATCCGGAACCCCCGAAGGACGCCGCTGACCATGCCGCCCCACCGCCGACATAAGGCGTGTTCGCCGAGCGGGAGAAAGGACGGTAGCCAGCGAGTCCAAGATTGAAGGCATGAATGTCCTCGGCCGTTGCAAAGTCCGCAAAGATCTCGCCAAAGAACGTCCGTGCGTCGTAGAGCCAATAAATTCCAACGAGCGGCGCCGTGGCCACGTCCTTCCCCGGACGAGCCAAGGGTACCAGAAGCCCCAGCTTGAGACCCACGGTTCGCGTCGCGGTTTGCTTAAGGTAGGGATCCGACTCGCTCTGTGTAACGGTGTCGATCTCCGCGTTGTTCTGGGCGTGCTGGCCGGTTGCGATCGCCAAGGCGAGTCGGCGAAGGACGGGGTCCATCTGGTCGGGTCCGCCCGTGGTGGCCAGCGTGTCCGAAAACAGCGCTTCGCCCGTCGCCACCCTGTAGACCGTCACGCGGATACGCGCGAGGCTCTGAAGCCGGGTCAGGTGGCCGGCGACGACTAGGTCGGCTCCTGCGCTGCGGCCGTTGTTGACGATGTCCCCCACGGGCAGTTCCATCGCGCTGGGCTCTCCCGAAATGATGGTTACCTGATACTTGCCTGTGGTCGCGAGGTGATCCTTCAATAGCTCCTGGGCCGCCTGCAAGAACCCGGGATGCACATTTGTTCCCGAAAACGGTGCGATCGCGAGGCGTTCGGCGGCCTGCGCTGGTGAAGTGGTCCAAAGGGCGCAAAGTAGAAATGCGGCGCTAAGAAGAATTCGCAAACGCCCAGGGAACAGCAACTTGCATGCCACAGATGCTCTTTGCGCAATGCCGTGGGATTCAGCCGTCTTGGGTGACCCGACCCCAGCGGTTGTCAGATCGCCCCCTCATCGGTGCGACAGATCTGTCAAGTTTCAGTCACCGATCGCATCGTCGGCGTCGTACACTCGCAGCTTGAACTTGATCCTGTGATCTGGGACGCAACAAGAACGCCCCTCGTCCTGCCTTTTGAATTTGTACCGTCAGGCCTCGGTCCCCGTTGTGTATGATCCAGGCAATGTAGGGACAGTGGCAAGGGCGCGGTCGATCTGGGCCGGATTTCCCCGACCGGTGGATCCGTTGACGCCTGCCATGATCTGGGCGCGACGGTCTGCCCAACCACAAAAGGATGCGTGGAAATCAACGGCCAGAAGGTTTCCTTCGACAGTTGTTCGTTGGAAATTCTATGCCCACGTCGGACCCGGCATTCCGCCAGGTTGGGGCAGAATCTCAGAAGGCGGCTGCAGTGGTGATACTGGAGCTAGTGACGCCGGTTAGTCAGCATCGCCAGTACGTCGTTACGATTCGGAACGCTGGGTTGGGCGCCCGCCTTGGTTACGGACAGCGCGGCGGCGGCACAGGCGAAACGGCCTGCGTCGTCTATGGGTAGACCTTCGGCGAGGCCGACGGCAAAAGCCGCGTTGAAAGTATCGCCTGCGGCCGTGGTGTCCACCGCGCGGACGTTGAATGCGGGCCAAAACCTTTCAGTGTCGGCTGTGACCAGCACGGCCCCGTCTTGGCCTAGTTTTACGATCACGTTTCGGGAGCCCCGTGCCAGCAACCGACGGGCAGCGGCGACGACGTCTGTGCGTGAAGGTGCCTTCGTTGTCGGGCCGGACGCCCCGCCGTCTATCATGGCAAACAGTTCGGTCTGGTTGGGCGTTACGTAGTCGCACAAACCCAACAGGCCGTCGGGCATAGGGCAGGCGGGGGCCGGATCCAGGATAACAATGGCGCCGGCGTCATGGCCTAGGCGCGCAGCGGTTTGCACCGTGGGCAGCGGAATTTCTAATTGAAGAAGCAAGATGTTGGCTTGGCGCAGGCTGGTGTGATGGGGCGAGAGCGAATCAGGGGTGAACGTCCCGTTGGCACCAGCAACCACAACAATTTGGTTTTGCCCGTTGTCATTTACGGCAATGACGGCCACGCCGCTGTCGGGCCCGTTCACCACAACACCGGAAACATCGACCCCGACCCTGGCGAGGTTTTCGCGCAACCACAACCCTTGGGAATCGTCGCCCACTTGGCCAATCATGGTCACGCGCGCCATGTTTCGGTCCGGGCCAGATAGGCGCGCAGCCGCATAGGCTTGGTTTGCGCCTTTGCCTCCTGGGTAGCGTACGAAACTGTGGCCCCGTACCGTTTCCCCCGGCCGCGGGTGTTGAGGCGTCCTGAGTACGAAGTCGGCGTTGAGGCTGCCGACGACGATGATGTGTTTGGGGGCAGGGGGATACATCGTGGTCGTGTCCTAATCGTTGCGCGAGCGTCGCCGTTGTCGAAGGTTGTCAAGGATCACGGCCGTGACGATGACGACGCCTGTGATCAGTCGTTTGAGGGGATCTTGCGCGCCCGCCTGGGCGAGGCCTGTGTCCAATACCGCGATGATCAGCACGCCACTCAAAGTGCCCAGAACAGATCCACGGCCACCTAGGAGGCTGGTGCCACCGACGACGGCCGCGGCAAGGGCCTGAAGTTCGAGTCCGACACCGGCATTCGGGTCAGCCGCACCGAGGCGGGCTGTATGGATGATGGCGCCCATCCCCGCCAGGCCCCCGCTGATGACAAACACGCAAAAGTTTATTCGTTTTGTGTTGATGCCAGACATCCGCACCGCTTCTTCATTGGTGCCAACCGCAACCACAAGCCGACCGAAGACTGTGAGGGAAAGCAGAACCTGCCCCGCACCCACAACGGCCACTGCCAAAATAAAGGGCAGCGACAGTCCCAACACCGACAATTCTGTCAGGCGTTCGATGCGGGCGCCGATGTATTGGGTTTGTGAATGTGTGACCAAATAGGCAGATCCGCGTGCCACCTCCAGCATGCCCAAGGTGACGATGAAGGAGGGCAGTCGCCACTTCAGCATGACCAACCCGTTGACGGCCCCCACGGCGGCCCCGGCGGCCAGGCACGCAAGCAGCGCCAGGGGCAGCGGCCAACCGGCGGGGCCCAGGGCCACACCCAGCAATCCGCCCCCTAAGGCCAACGTCGAGCCGACAGACAGATCAATACCACCGGAGACCAGTACGAAGGTCATTCCCACCGACACGACCAACAGGGCGGGAATCTGATTGAGGACAATCTGGAAAGTCCGCCACGAGAGAAAATGGTCAGTGAGCACTCCGAATGCGGCCACCAGCGAGGCCAGGACGAGGACCATGCGTATCCCGTCAAGCGAAAGGCGCGTTTTCGATGAGGGACGCGACGTCATGGTTAAGGTGGGGCTGGTCATGCGTGTTTTTCCTCGCGGTTCGTTTCTGGCACGGGAGACGATAGGTGCTGCGAAAAGGCCGCTGTGGTTAGGATCTCTTCTGAAAAATCTTTCCTTTGCAGTGATCCGGCAACTACGCCCCGGGACAGCGTGACAATTCGATCGCAGAGCAGCATCAGTTCGCGCAGATCGGATGACGCCACCAGGACCGCCTTGCCTTCGTCGGCCAAGGCCCACATCAGTTGGTGGATCTCGTGACGGGCGGCGGCGTCGATGCCACGGGTTGGTTCGTCGAAAAGAAAGACTTCCGACCCGCGGAACAACCAGCGCGCGATGACCACCTTCTGCTGGTTGCCGCCCGATAGTTGTTGGACCGGCTGTGCGTGCGTGGCTGCGCGAATGCCAAGGTTCTTTTTCCATGTGTCGGCCGCAGCACGTTCGCGGTCGTCGTTCAGGAAGCCAAATAGGCCAGTCACGGCGGCCAATCGACCCAATGTGACGTTGATGGCCAGGCCCAGGGGCAGAAGCAGCCCTTCCTTTTTTCGGTCTTCGGTAACCAGGGCCAGGCCACACTGGATGGCCTCGTTGGGGCTCTGCATAGGGGTTGGGTGGGTGTTGGCGCCGATGAAAATTTCACCAGCTTGCCGCGCGTCTGCCCCGAAAATGGCCCGTAGGGTTTCGGTGCGACCGGATCCCATCAGGCCCGATAGACCCAAAACCTCGCCCCGATGAAGAGACAAGGAGACATTCCGGACGACGCCGCCCACGCGCAGGCCCGTCACGCGAAGGGCCAGTTGGTTTTGTGGTGGGCGACGGGTTTCGGGCCGGTTTTCATCGACGGCACGACCCACCATGCGTTCGATAATGCCTTCGGTGCTGATGGTGCTGGTCGCGCAGGTGGTGGCCAGAACGCCATCGCGCAAAATCGTGACCCGGTCCGCGATTCGCGCGATCTCTTCTAGCCGGTGGGAAATGTAGACAACGCTGGTGCCTGCCTTGCACAGCCCACGGATCTGCAAGAACAACTGATCCGTTTCGGTCCCTGTCAGCGCCGCCGTTGGTTCATCAAGGATCAAAAGGCGGCACGGGCAGGATAGGGCGCCCGCAATTTCGACAAGCTGCCGCTGGCCGACACCCAACGCACCGACCGGTTCGGCGGGGTCGCGATCCCCAAGGCCAACGGCGTCCATCAGAGGCTGCGCCAGGGTGTGCAGACGGCGGCGATCCAGGAGACCGAACCGTCGCGGTAAATCTTCCAAGAAGATGTTCTCGGCGATGCTGAGCGTGTCGATGACCGAAAGTTCCTGTAGGCACAGCCGCACGCCTGCCTTCGCAGCGTCACGTTTGCTACCCGGGGCGTACGGGACGCCGTCAACTGTCAACGTGCCAAGGTCAGGGGTCACCATTCCGGCTACGATCCGGCACAACGTGCTTTTTCCAGCCCCGTTTTCGCCAACCAAGGCGTGTACTTCCGCCGGTTGGATGTCTAGGTCGATTCCCGCAAGGACCTTGGTCGCGCCGTAGGACTTGTGCAGGCCTCTGATGCCCAGGCGGGGGACGGTGGTTTTTATCTCGTTCACCGCAACGTCTCGGCGGTCACCAGATCGACTGCGGTGTTTCTATCTTCTGCAGGAGCCTTCTTCGCTAGGATATCGAGCGCGGCTTCAATGCCAAACACCGCCAGTGAAGCCCCGTGCTGATCCGCTGTGGCCAGGATTTCTTTCTTGCGAATCAACGTCTGAACGGCCGCGATGTTGTCGAATCCTACGACCTGGATCTGACCCGCCTTCCCTGCAGCTCGGAGCGCTGCCACAACCCCCAGGGCCATCGAGTCGTTGGCACACAGAAAGCCCTTCAGATCCGGATGTTCTGTGAGCAGGGCGGCCGCGACCTGGTTGGCTCGGGTCATTTCCCAGTTGCCGGCTTGGCTTGCCACCAAGGTTAATCCCGCCGCCTTCACTGCGTCTTGGAAACCGGCCCGGCGTTCAGAAGCGTTCCAGGCGGTGGGTAGACCTTCGATGATAGCCACGGGATCGCCCCGCCGCAGCGACTGCGCCAGGTGCGCACCGACGGCACGCGCGCCCACGCGGTTGTCTGGACCCACGAAGGGCACGCGCAGGTGGCGTTCTTTCAAAACGGTTTCGTCCAGCTTGTTATCGATATTCACCACCACGACGTTCGCCTCGATGGCGTGCCTGACGGCCCCGACGAGGGCTTTTGAATCGGCGGGCGCCAGGACGATCGCCTGCACGCCCTGTGCGACCATCTGTTCAACCATGTCGATCTGTTTGCCGACATCCTGTTCGTCTTTGATCCCGTTCGTAATCAGGTCGTAGGCACCTGCGTGCGTTCGCTGGTGTTGGCGGACGCCGTCCTCCATCGTCTTGAAAAATTCGTTGGCCAGCGATTTCATCACCAGCGCCACCCGGGGCCGCGCGACAGGGGGCGACCCACCTGGGGCCGGCACGGGGGCACGTTTCGTGCAGCCCGTGAACCACAGCACGAGCCCTAGCGTCAGTGCCGCTGCGCCACGAATCATTTGACCACCGCCAGAAAACCGCCGCGCGCGCTGCGATCGCGGGCCAGGGCGGCGCCACACGAGGCCCGCACCACAAATGAGGTCGCAAGCCGCACCTTTTGCAAAGGGCGGTCGGGGTCTTGCATCCGTTCAACCAAGAGCCGGGCCGCCGTTGCGCCCAATTCGTAGGTTGGCTGCGCGATCGCGGTCAGCGGTGGCTGCAGCGCTGCGGCCCAGGGCATATCGTCGAAACTTACGACGGCCATGTCTTCGGGGATGCGCACCTTTCGTTCGTGCAGGGCCCGCAACGTGCCCAGGGCGGTCACATCGCTGGCGGCGAAGATCGCCGTGGGGAGGTCAGCCAGGGCCAAGATCTTCGCGACCGCTTCGTAGCCGCCCTCAGGCCGAAACGGGGTGTGGCATATCAAGGCGGCTTCGCGCGGCAGATCCGCCTCGCGCAGGGCTGTTAGGTATCCGTGCAGACGTTCGCGGGCGGCGGATACGTTGCGCGGTCCGGTGAAAATTGCGATGCGCCTGTGTCCAAGTCCAATTAAATGCCGGACAGCCACCGCTGCGCCTTCAGCGTTTGCAGAGCTGACGCTGTCACAGGCGAGTTTGGGCACCACACGGTCGATCGCCACCAGGGCCATCCCGCCTGTCAGGAGGGCCTGGTATGGTTTAGGCTCCCCTAGGCCCGGCACCAGGATCAAACCGCCGACGCCTTCAGCACGAAGCAAATCCAGGTAGGCTTTTTCGCGATTCGGGTCGTCGTCGGTATTTCCCAGCAACAGCAAATGATCCGTCGAGCGAAGCCGATCTTCGATGCCGCGAACGACCCCCGTGAAAAACGGGTTCTGGATGTTAGGGATAAGCAAGCCGATGGTGCGGCTGCGCCGTTCGCGCAGGCTGCGCGCCACGCGGTTGGGCTGGTAGGACAGGGCGCGCGCGGCTGTGTGTACGCGTTTGCAAAGGGATTCGCTGACGACCCCGACCCCAGCCAAAACCCGAGATACGGTGGCGGTCGATACCTTCGCCTTTCGCGCCACATCTTGCACCGTTGGGGGAGACATACGCGTCTTCATGACGATAATGTAATCGATTACATTACAGACGTCCACTGGAAGCCGATGGACCCTGGTTCAGGGCGACAGCTTCAGCAAGAACACCTCGCCCAATGTCCCAGCAGCCGTCAGGGGCCCACCGCCGAAGTCGACAGTGCCCTGGAACGAACCCGAGACATACAGGTTGAAGCTGGCATCGAGAATCAACTGCTGGCCGAAATCAGCCCCGGACCCGCCGAAATTCTTGGCCCAGCGGAAGGCGCCCATCGACGTAAAACTTGCCACAAAGAGATCGTTTTGTCCCGCATTGGGAAGGGGCCCGCCGCCGAAGTCCAAGCTGCCAAACGAGTAACCTGTGACGTAAAGGTTGCCGCTGGCATCGATGGCTGTGCCGATGCCCTGTTCGAAGGCTGTCGTGCCGAACTGTCTGGCAAAACGAAACGTGCCCGTTTGCGTGTAGCTGGCGATGAAGACGTCCCCGGCTCCGACGCTGACCAGGGGGCCGCTGCCGAAGTCATTGGTGCCGGTAAAATACCCTGTGAGGAACACGTTGCCCGTGCCGTCGACCGCCAAAGAATGGCATTCATTGTTACCCGAGGCGCCCCCGCCAATGTTTCTGACCCATCGAAAAGTACCGACTGAGCTGTAGCTGGCCACGAACACAGCGTTGTTCCCGCCGCTTGGGACAGGGCCGTTGCCGAAGTCCACGCTGCCGTTGGACGTGCCGGCGACCGAGACGTTTCCGGCCCCGTCGACCCTGAGTCCCTGGCCGTTGGTTCCGCCTGCAGTCGACCCGCCGGTCTTGACCCATCGAAAGGCACCGGCCGCGCTGTAACTGGCGACAAAGAAATCCGGAGATCCGGTGCTGGTGACGGGCCCGCCGCCGAAGTTCGCGGTACCACGGAAGTCGCCGGTGACAAATACGTCGCCTGCGGTATCGACGGCGGCCCCGACCCCACCGTCGTCGCCGCTGCCCCCCATGCCGCGGGCCCAGTTGAAGTTGCCGTTGGAATCGTAGCTGATGACGATGATGTCCTGTCCGCCGGCACTGACAAGGGGGACACCGCCTGGGTTCACGGTGCCAGAGAATTTTCCGGTCACAACAACGTTGCCGTTTCCATCGACCCCCAGTCCGAGGCCAATCTTGTCGACCCCCGTCGACCCTATCTGTTTGACCCAACGAAAGGCGCCCGCCGAGGTGTAACTGGCGACG
>JAYUUT010000154.1:0-10125 GCA_043754455.1 Myxococcales bacterium | reverse complement strand
CGCAGTTTCAGTTTCGGCCCCCTGCAAATCGATCGGGATCGCCATAGAGTCACCGTTTCGGGCGAGGAAGTGGCCGTCAGCCTCCTAGAGATGCAACTGCTTATCCATCTGGCCCAGGCGCAAGGTTCTGTATGTTCCCGTCGCGATCTTTTGACCCACGTCTGGAAATATAGCCCGGGCGTCACATCGCGCACCGTGGATACCCACGTTAAACGTTTACGCGACAAATTGGGAAGTGCGGGCGATCTCATTCGTACCATACGCGGCGTCGGCTACAGCATTTCGTCGCCTTAGCGGCCTTCTTCACTTACTACCAGGGTCTCATCCCAGCGACTCGTATTTCTTAAGCTTTTCGTAAAGCGTTGAAGTCGCAATATCAAGTACGCGCGCTGTTTGGGTCTTGTTCCCCCCAGACTTTTCCAGCGTTTGGCGAATCGCCGCTTGCTCAATCGACGCGAGTGTGTGCCCAAAAAGAGGGAGACGATCGAGAACACCGTGGCTAACGCGATCCGGCGCTTCCGTGGCGGCGACGAAGCGAAGGTGTTGTGGATCGAGCACGCTTCCATCAGTGAATGCCGCCGCACACGCCAGCGTGTTCTTTAGTTCACGGATGTTCCCAGGCCAGGTATGGGCCATCAGAGCGTCCATCGCCAAGGGTGACACCCGCATCTCAGGGCGCCCTAGATCGGCCAGAAGCCGTGGCACGAGCCCTGCTAGATCCGCTAGACGATCGCGCAAGGCGGGAATTTTGACGATGGCAGCCGCGAGACGAAAATATAAATCTTCGCGAAAACTCTTAGAGGCGACGAAGGCACCCAAATCGCGATTGGTGGCGGCCACGATCCGCGCCCCGACTTGCCGGTCTTTCGACCCGCCCACGCGACGCACCGAGCGTTGATCTAAAACCCGCAGGAGGCGCGGCTGCAAATCGAGCGGCAGTTCGCCGATTTCGTCTAGAAACAACGTCCCGGCTCCGGCACGTTCAAACGCGCCCGGATGTTCGGCGTGAGCACCCGTAAACGCCCCTCGTTCGTGGCCAAACAATTCACTTTCAATAAGATTCGGTGGCACCGCCCCGCAATCAAAAACCACAAAAGGCGCATTGGCACGCGGGCTTCGGTCATGGACGGCGTGGGCAAGGACATCTTTACCGGTTCCGGTCTCACCCGTGATAGTCACCGTGATGTCTGTAGGCGCCAACCGGTCAACGAGGTTCATAACCTCTTGCATCGCCAACGAGAGTGTCACTGCGGGAAGTGTGCTGCGGGGGAGGGGCGCGTCCTTGGACGATGTCCGAAGACCTAGCAAGGGATGCGACGGAATCGCCAAAGTGCTGAACACGGTTTGGTTATAGCAGAGCCAGCCAGTGCGCTGATGTCACGATTTCGCACATTCCTGGCGGTCATTTTTTCACAATGTGCAGACCGCAGAAATTCCTAACGAACATGCGAGATTTCGACTTCACCTAAATCAAATGAATGGTTCACCCAACCGTCACACAGCGTGGCCCTTAGTCTCCGGCGGCCCAGGGGCCATCCTGTGGTGTCGATCGAAACGGCGAACGAACCGGCGCGGTCCATTTTCACTGTCGTGTCCTCGGCACGAATCACACCTATAACCGCGTCACCGTCCGGATCGCTCAAGATGGCCGAGAACGAGATATTTCGGTCAGCCTTCCCAGGGAACCTAAAAAGCTGCAAGCTGGGCGCCCGGTTGTACCGAGGTGCTGAGCCCTTCGGAGGAGACGCCGCACGGCTCCATTTGTCGAGGGTGTCGCGTTCCCAATCCGCCATTGCCGGTGCGGGCGCGGGCGGCATCCGAGGTCTCACGCCGTTCACCGTAGCAACCGAATCCTTCATTCGGCCCGCCGACCCGAGAGCCATCGCAGGCAGGCTAATGGCTGCCGCAGCGTCACCGCAGCTACCATCCTCTAAATCAAAAAAATCGAAACGGTAGACCGCCGAGCCACGAGATCCCGTCGTGGCCGCAGTGGATCCGTGACAATGATTGCAGTTTCGGTTGAGTATGGGTTCTATGTCCGCCCAAGTCGGACGCTCAGGCACCGATTCTGCCTCGGTACATCCGAAGACCAACCCCAGACTGATTATCAAGGCTTGTTTGCTTCGCATGGTCATTCCAAGAACATGGTCATCACAAAAAATAGTGAATCTGAAACAAGAAAGTTTTTGCCGAGGTTGCCGCACCTGGGAATTGCAACCGTCCCATCATTTGCAGTTCGACATGGGGCAAAGGGAACCAGCTCAAAAGACCGGTGGCCGCATTCCAGGCCGCTGGTCTCACCGCCAGATCTTCCTGGTTGCGTTCCCCCAAGAGTGTCACCATCACACCCCGACACGGCAACACCGCAACCCCGGCGGCACCCACAAATTGATTTCGGGAAATGCCGTTGTCCACGGCCCAGTTAACCAGGTTTCCTTCGGCCATGAGCAAAGCTCGTCCCGGGGCCCAGTAGTACTTCGCAACCCCACCCACCGTCATGCGGCTGGCGCCAGGGCCTGAAGCGTACCGCGCTTGCGCCGCCACCGAACCAGTTTCGGCGAAAACACGACGCTCAACGTAGCCCGCGAGGCCCGCCTGGTTGCTGCCGATGTGTCGCGCAAAATCGGGTGCAAACACCGTGAGATGCCCCTCCCAGGTATTGGTGACATACCCCTCTGACAGGTTGTATGTCTCCTCAAGTTGGTTGAACCCCAGATCTCGGCGGATGTAGGTGATGTGCTCGGCCAGCCTCAACCCGAAAGGCGCATAGTAGCGGCCTGCGCGAAGGTACGTACCCTGGCCTCCCCTTAGTGGCTGCCAACTGATGTAGTGCTCCCGGCTGACAAGGCGCGACGTCGAAATGGGCTGGTAGTTCTGGAACGGAACGTCTTGCGCATTGGCCCGCTTCTGGCCTCGCAGCCCGCCGCTAGCGGTAATCGAAAGGCCGTCCCAAATAGTGACGCGGGCTTGCAGATCCGCCTGCATGGGAAATGCTGCGGTTCGCGTGCCACTAGACTCGTTTACGTCCTGGGCGACAAAGGCGCCCCGAAAATCGCCACCAAGGACCAAAGCGCTCGGCAATTTTATGGAGTCATAAAGAAAGCCGGCGTTTCCCGGGAACGTGGAAAGTTCTTCCCCCACTGCGTCGCGCCCATAGTTTGTGAGCAACCCGCCTCCGCCCGGGGCAAAGTGACATTGATTGCAACGTGTCGCGCCCGTGCTGAATTGCCACTGGGGATAGGCTTGCGCCGTCCCGGTTGGGGAAAGGGCGAACCCCGCGAGAACAAATAACGTGTGCCAAAGAAGGCGCTCTTTCATCGACCGGCTCCGCCAGCGCTCGACGCGGCGGCATCAGGCACACCGACAAAAGGCAGTCCTTCCTTTGAAGCTCCCAAAAGGATCCATGCCTCTATGAGCCTAATATCCGCTTCAAACAAAGGCCGATCCGGGGGCATTCTGGGACTCGCACGTTCACGTAAAAGCCGAACCAGGCGAGAGCCACCAGGGTCAAAAGGCGTGATAAGGGGACGCGCCCCCCGTTTGCACAACATCGCAGAACCCGAAGCCTGACATCCCTCACCGTCGGCGTGCGGATCGACAATTTGGAACCGTAACCGGGTCAGGCTGGTGTACCCACGCTCGGGATCGGAAAAATCAAGACCCGACAACGCTGCGGCCCGGCTGTGACAGCTGACGGTGGCGCAATTCGGCTGCAAGATAACGGCCGAAATGTACGGCCAATCGGTTGGACGTTCGTCAGTCGATGAACCGCAGGCCACCCACCCCAGCACCGAGATGACCAACGCAAAGTGAATTCCAATTTTAGAGACACGCGACATCAAAAGCCCAAAGAAGCCCGGGACCGCGCAGCGGCGGGAAGCCGACCTCGGCGCCAGGCCAGGAGCAAGCCGAGAGCGCCAAAAAGCAACGCGAAGCCGCCAACGACGATCAACGCCGTCGGCTTCCGCGCGTGGGTCCGTTCTGAAATGGATTCCATCAATTCCACACCTTCAAGGTGGAGACCTAAAGATCGCGCCTTTGCAATCGTTCGCCGCGCGGCCTCGTCGTCCTTCCGCAGGGTCGCAAGCGCCCAATCATACGAGATGGTCTGTGGGTCTCGGGGCGCCATCGCACCCAAGGTGGTCGTGCAGGCCTCCAATTCTCGTTGGCTTTCAACGTGAATCCCATAGCGACACTGCAATTGCGCCGCGACAATCTGGGCCTTCATGTCCTTCTTCAGATGAGCGATTGCCTCCTGCACCGCTTGTCGTTCTGAATCGGCCAGCTCCCCAGTTTTCGAAAGAACCAAATCAACAAACCGCTGGTAGTCCCCAACACGCACGCCGTTCCGTGCAAGCGCATCCCGGCAGGCCGTGACGGCCTTTTCGTATTCGCCCTGGCTCGAATATATCTCGCAAAGTTTGGAAAAAGGGATGGACGCGTCTGGCGTCGCCTTGGCAATCGCCCGGTAATACCAGCCTGCCCGTTCCAGATTCTTCTGCCGGAGGGCGTCCTCCGCCTTGCCGGTGAGATCTAAGAGAAAATACCCAAAGTTCAGGGGATCGCTGTCCGCTTGTTTCTGGGTGGGAACGCTGGCCTCGCGATCGTTCTCGTTAACCCCAAATTGGCTCAGTTTGACTGCGGTCAGACCGGGTTCATTCTCGGCACGGGCAGGCCAGCAGGCGACAAAAACAGCCAAGAGAACAGGAATGCTTCCGACGCTGGCGTGGCGCGTGAAATGGTACCGCCATGTGTCTTTTCGGCTATTCGCAAGGCGTTTCATCCAAACCCCCTTCCGCGGCCCTTATGGCGGCGACCTGTAGACAGTAGCAAAAGGGGTTCGCCGCTCGTGTGACGGTTCTGTCTTAAAACTGAGTCATTCCCGTTGCGCCACAATCCGCAGGACCGCGTTATCGGAATTCAACCGACGAAGCTTGCGCGCGGTTCTGTAACCAACAATTCACGTTTCTTACGCCCACACTCGTCATACTTTCGGTGGACGATTGAAATCGTCCACGACTTTGTTCACATGCAGGAGGGATTCCTTGAACCGTCCACACCTAGACTTTTCGCTCGCCGCATTGACGCTGACGTTCGGAATTCTCGGTTTTCCCGCGTGCGACGGCAACACCACCACGTCGACGGCCGATGCGAGCGCCCTGGGTACGTTGCAAATGAATCTTCAACTCGTAAGCGGGGTGACCTTAAGCACCGTGACCTATACGATCACTGGACCTGATTCCTATAGAAAGACGGGTACTTTGAACGCGTCCTTGTCAATTTTTTTGACCGGGTTCCTGGTCGGTCGAACCTACAAAATCTCAATCGCCGGAACAGCCACCGATGGTTCCACGGAATGTGCGGGTTCGACAACTTTTGATTCCGTGGTGAACGAAACGACACGGGTAAATCTGCATCTCGCCTGTCATGAAAGGCTCACGACCAGCAATATCAGCGTGTCGGCAACGGCAAACATTTGCCCAGTCATTGATACAACCTCCGTGGTTCCCGCCAGCGTTGCGGTGGGATCCTCGTTCGCCTTGCGTGTCACGGCACACGACACAGACAATGCGCCGGCATCTCTTTCTTATGAATGGACCACGACGGCGGGAACTCTGAACAACGCCAGCACGCAGGATGCGTCACTGGCATGTACGGCCCCAGGACCGGTTACAGTCATGCTCACCGTGTCGGATGGCGACACCACGGTGGCTTGTCCCGCTACCAAGACGATCGCCGTCACCTGCACAGCGCTATGAGTCAGGCTAGGGAACGCATGCGACCGACATCTTCTCAAAAGTTGATTCTTTGGGTGGGCCTCTTTTGCTTGGGGATTGCGTGCCGAAAGACACCGGCGGGCACTCCCACCAAGATCCACCAGGCAAGATCTGCGGCGCCGTCGCCAAGCCCCCCACCACAGCCCGTCGACCGCAGACCTGTGGATCTCATCGGCGCGGCCCAAGGTTCGCCCGATGCACTGGTAAACATCGTGGAATTCTCCGACTTTCAGTGTCCATTTTGTGCACAAGCGACGCCAACGGTGGCTCGCATTCTTAAAGAATATCAGGGAAAAGTTCGTTTCTTTTTTCGGCACATGCCGCTTGAGGGCATTCACCCGGCTGCTCCCTTGGCCGCCGAGGCGGCTCTTGCCGCAGGCGCTCAGGGCAAATTTTGGGAAATGAGCGAGGCACTCTTTGCCAATCAAAAGGCCCTTGGACGGGCCGCACTTGAAAGGATTGCAGGACAGCTGCGGCTTGACCTGAGCAAATTTTCAGCCGCGCTTGATGCACGCACTTTTCGGAGCGAGGTGCAAAAGGATATCGCCGATGGAAAGAAGGTTGGCGTCCGGTTCACTCCCGTGTTCTTCATCAACGGCCTGCCCGTCGGTGGCGCTCAGCCCTTCGAAGAGTTTAAACTTCGGATCGACCAAGAACTTGAGGGGGCTCGGAAGCTGGTCGCATCCGGCATGAATGGCAAGGACGTCTACAGACACCTTATGGAGGACACGCGCATCCCAGCGCCCCCTCCCCCCGCAGGTTCGCGGGAACTCTCAGGCACAGCGGTCTACAAGGTCGGCGTGGGCACCGCCCCCGTTAGGGGTGGAAAAGTCCCCAAGGTAACCATTATCGAGTTCTCCGATTTCCAATGTCAATATTGCTCACGGGTCCAAGCGACTCTCGACAGAATTCTTAAGGTCTATGGCAACGATGTGCAACTCGCCTTCAAACATCTACCCTTGCCATTCCACGAACACGCGGCAGGTGCGGCCCTTGCCGCAGAAGCCGCTGGACGCCAAGGAAAATTCTGGGAGATGCACGACGAACTTTTTGCAAATCAGAACGCCTTGGACCGAACGGCGCTTGAGGGGTATGCGAAAACTCTGCATTTAGACCTGAAGAAATTCTGGAACGCCTTTGACGACACGACCCTTGGTGCACGGTTGGACGAGAACGCAAAGGAGGCCTCGAGGTTCGGCCTGACCGGAACACCTAGCTTTTTCATTAACGGACGACTGGTGCGGGGCGCCTTGTCCTTTGAGGCCTTTCTGGGGGTGCTCGACAAAGAGATCGCGAACGCAGACACCAAGTTGTCTTCGGGAGTCGCGCGCAAGGACTTGTACGCGACGCTGACCGGCAAGGGCCTCGATAAAATTGCGCCTACCGAGCGGTAGCCGCCTTCCTGTCGAGAATGTCGACGCGGGCGACTCGAAGATTTCGACGCATCTTAGAAACAGTTCCGAACGCCAGCACGACAAGCACGGCGCACCCGCCCCAGAGCCGCCAACGAGAAGGAACGGCTTTCGCCAGGAAGTAGGCGGCCCGCTGGGTTTCCGGATGTTTGGGATCGACTGCTTTGAGATCTTCGAACAGGCTCTGCATCATTCTCTGGTCGCCGAGTCGTCGCGCAATGTCGAAGAACGCGGCATGACCTTCCAAGCGGTGGGCCATCCTTTCATGGATACCGATGGCCATTTGGCTCGCAGCCACAAAGTCGGCGTAGGGTGGCACCTCGTCCCCGGCCATTAGGGCGCCGACCTTTGCCCGCAGATCAATAACGTCTTGCCCGTAAAAAGCGGCCTTTTCGCACGCCTCGAGCGCCTCAGCGCGCCGACCAAGATCGGACAGAACCTCGCAGGACCTCCGGAAGGCCAGCGCGCATTGGGGAAGGGCGACCTTCAGGGTTCTATACTTCTCGGCAGCCGCTGAGAGCCGACCTTCACGCGCGTCATCTTCGGCGGCCTGAAACTCCGCGGAGGCCGAAGGAAACGCGCGGGAAAACTCTTTCCCCTCGTGCTCCGACGCTTGGAGTCGAGGGGGACGGTCGTCCGCGCCACAGGCCATGCACCCCACAAAGAGCCAGGAGCCAAGCGAACGGCCGAAATCCAGCTTCGCATACTTAACGGAAGACACAAGACAAGGTACCAAATCCCGCAGCCGCGCGGATGTGACGGTTCGGTCCTATCCGTGTAGCAATCGCGTTTCGGAGATACGCGTTATTTGGCCGAATTTTTCACCGAAGTGGATCAAAGCCACCGACCGCCACAGTTCATGATGTCTTGTGAACACGATGTACATGAAGCCGCACGCATCGATCCACAAAATAAGAAATATCATCTTCGGCGTGCTCTTCCTTTTCGGGGCAGGCTGCAGCGATGATGCCTCGAATCCCTTAAACAAAGGGGGATACATTGGTTCAAGTCCGTCCTCAACGGGCCCTGGTGGAAAGATGAACCAAGGCGGCGCCATGGGCGCGATGAGTGGCGCAGCCAATGACGCTCAGCTGCTCGCAACGTCGGATGGCGGACGCCCCGTTGACGCGCGTAGTACCGATGGCGCGAACGATGCGCCGCTCGGGACGGTATCGGGTGGAGGTGGCAGCACAAACGCTGGCGGCGGGATAGCTGGGGGCGGGATGAGTGGCAGCGGCGGCACCGGAATGCTCCCCGATGCCGGTATGAAAGTGCCGGACATGAGCCCCAGCGTGAACAAGTGTGAGATTTGCGAGGCCCGTCACTGTCGTTGTCGAAGCGAAAAGGCTGAACCGGATTTATTAGCAGCGTGTCTGGCAGCCGAAGGAGCGGTCGCCAACGGGCCCAAGGCCGGGTTGCCACGGAAGGAGCTTTGCAAACAAATCGTCGAGTGTGTGCGCGCTAGTGGCTGTGCCAGAACAGGCCACCCGAATTCTTGTTACTGCGGCACGGCGGGTTCAGAATGTGGCGAAGAAGGAAAAGCCAACGGTCCTTGCAAGGAGCTGATAGCAGCCGGTGCGGAGATCGGTATTTCGGTGACGGCGCCCGCTTCGGCCATCGGCTTACGGCTTTACAGCCAGACTTACACGACCGGCAAGGCGTTGTCACTGATCGCTTGTGACAAAAGCTTCTGTGCCGACGAGTGCCTCGGTCGATCCCCGGCCGACGCGAGGTGGCCGTTGCTCGTTGACGACTCCGAATGTAAAAGTGGCGGAGAACAGCAAGAGGGTGTCGACGCATCAACGTCCCCGGATGCCAATGAGCCTTCAATTCCCGACGCCTCATCGGCGACCGATGCCCCTCTTGATGCGCTAACCGATGCCTCGACTGATGTTGGACCGCGCCTCGTCCTGAGCGCTCAATGTCGGCAATGCATAAAGGCAGCTGCGCCGCCGGAGGACGAGCCATCGCCTTCCCCGTGCGCACTAAAAACCGGATGCGAGCGTCTGAGCGGGGGGGACCGAAAACTATGTGAAGAGGCGCTGGACTGTATGGTCCAGTCCAAGTGTTGGCAGGCCTCTGCCGATCACAATCCAAAAGCTTGCCTCTGCGGAACCGCAGTGGGAACCGGGTGCAGCACGGGCGGCGCCAATGGCGTTTGCCGGGCCCCGCTTGGCGCGGCTGTGAAAACCAGTGATTCCACAAAGATCGGCATCCGGCTCTTTAAACTTAAGACCGATCCGCCCGAAGATGTTGTGATTCCTGCCGGATATGCGACCGGGCTGCTTTCATGTGCCGCCGAGCAATGTTACGAGCAATGCAAAGACTACGTTATTGAAGGCAGCGAACCGGATGCGGGAGCTGCAGATGCTTCTGGGACCAACATGGACGTTGCACCGGATATCGCCCCAGATCTGAGTCCTGATCTGGCCCCAGACATAAGCCCCGATGTGCTTCCGGACATGCTGTCAGCGCCTGATATGACGTTGGTCGCAGTGAGTGCCGCGTGCCACCAATGCGAGTCCCAGCACATTTCCTCCATGGTGTGTCAGCCTGAGGCCGGCTGCGATAACCTTTCCGGGGGAGACAAGGAGCTGTGCCTAACTGCCCTGAATTGCATGAGGGCGCATCCCGACTGTTGGGCCGTCAATCCCAATAAGTGCCTCTGCGGTGACACCAAGGGAACCGCGTGCGCCACAGCCCCCTTGGGCGTGTGTCGCGATGAACTTGCGGCTGCCGCCAAAGCGGTTACAGGCGGCGTCACCGACTGGACTCAGACGGGCCTCCGCCTCTTTTCTTTGACCTATCCCTCAGGTCATGCCACGACTCTGTTGGTCTGCGACATTCAGAACTGTTCCGAAGAATGCAGGGGACCTAAGCTCACAGTTGATATGGCGCCGGCAGGCTCCGACTTGGCAAGTCCGGATCTACCCGAG
>JAYUUT010000153.1:0-8010 GCA_043754455.1 Myxococcales bacterium | reverse complement strand
GCGGCGGCGAAGGCGCCGTTGCAGGTGATGTTGCGCGACGGGAAGACCCTCGAAGCTCGCCTGTCGGCCTTGTGGTCGCTGCATGGAGCGGGCCTCCTGGACGAGGTCACTTTGGATGGCCTCGTCGTAGACCAAGAAGCGGCCCTCCGCACGTGGGCAGCTCGGCTTTCAGGTGAAAGGGACGCCGAGGCCGATGCAGAGAAGCGGGCGCCGGCCGCTCTGGGGAGATTGCTTAAGTTGGCGAGTGATTCCGATCCGACCGTCCGGGCAGGAGTCGCCGTGGCGCTGCGCCGGATGGCCTCGCGTGACGTCACCACGACGTTGACGGCGCTGGCGTCACGTCCCGGGACGCGAGATGATCAGGTGTTGTTCCACCTGTTGTGGCGGGCCGTCGAGCCTCGCGTTGCCCGCGATCCCGCGCCCATACTGGGCTGGATTCGGGACCACGGCGCCGACAACCTGTTCACCGCAGCCGAGATCTTACGCAGGACCGTGCGCCGCCTTTTCGATACCGGGGACGCAGCGAAGATCGATCTTGCGGTGGCACAACTGGCCGTCCTGGCCCGGGCCGACGCGCAGCTCATCCTGGCGGCGCTTACCGGTGTCGAGGAAGGCCAGCGCGGGCAGTCGTTGCGACCACGCGCCACGGTTGCCAAGGCACTCAAGGCCATGTTCGCGCGGCCTGAACCCGAGGTGGTCGCACGGGCACGCCGGTTGGGGGCGCTGTGGGGGGATGTTGCGTCCTCGCGCGCGGTGCTGGACGTGATTGGCTCTCGTAATCCCCAGGTCACCGAACGCGAACGGGTCGAAGCGGTCGAGATCGCGGCCAGCATCCCCGGTCCAGCGGCGCGAAGGGCCCTATTCCTGGCTCTAAAGGACAAGTCCCATCCCTGGCTCGCGACTCCGGCCCTGCGTGCTCTGGGTAAGGGGGGTGTCCCTGGGACACCCCAGGCGGTGATTGCCGCTTGGACGGGGTTGCCGCTCGAGGTTCGGACGACGGCACTGGATGTTCTGTCCGCGCGCCCGGCCTGGGCCCTGGCCCTCCTAGACGCGGTCGCGAAGAAACAGATCGCTGCCGCTGATCTTCCCGTAACCATTCGGCGAACGCTTAGCCGATCAGCCGACAAGAACGTCAAGGATCGCGTCACGGCGGTACTGGGACGAATGCGCGACACCAGCGCCGAAGCCAACCAATTGATAGCTGATAAGAAAAGGGTCGTCCTGGCAGGTCCGGTGGACTTTTCCGACGGGCACGACCAAGCGAAGAAGACCTGTCTGCTTTGCCACAAGTTCTACGGTGAGGGAGGTGATGTCGGTCCTGATCTAACCGGCGTTGGGCGGGCCACCCTGGACGCCCTGCTGACCAACGTCATTGATCCAAATCAAGTAATCGGCAAGGGATACGAACAGGTCGTGGTCAACACCACCGACGACCGCACGATAAGCGGGCGGGTGGTCGAGGATACACCCGAGCGGGTCACCATCGTGGGGTTGAACCTACGCGAGGTGATTCCGCGCAAGCAGATCAAGTCGATCGACGTCGGGGACGTCTCTGTCATGCCCGAAGGTCTCGAAGCCTTGCCCGATGACCAGTTTCGCAACTTGATGTGGTACATCTACCAGCCGCCGCAGGACGCCGGCTCGCGCCTGCGGGTGGAACTGAAAGACAAGAAGATGTCCCTATTGTTGCGCGGCACCGATGGCAAGTCGTGGCAGCCACTGCTTGACTACGTCATGGACCCGGCGCTTCGTCCGTATATTCACCCCCTGCGCGATCTAAGTGGCAAGAACACCTTGACTGATGATCGGCCAAGTGATCACGTCTGGCAGCACGGGGTCTTCACCGGCCTTCACCAGGTCAACGGTCTGGACTTCTGGACGGAGAAACAAGGGAAGCAGCGCTTCATGGGGCTGACAGATCTGCAACAGGAACCCGAACGTGTCCTGTGGAAATCCCGCACTGAATGGGTCGCGCCCACCGGCGACGTGCTGCTGGATGAAGAACAGGCCATCACGGTTTACGCTCCTACTGCGAGCGATGGTTATACGGTAGACATTGATTGGACCCTGAAGACCCGGGGCAAGGCCGTGCGTTTTGGTGCGTATGACTACGGCGGCCTTTCCGTCCGCATGCCGCTTGACAAGGCGCACACACACCTAAACTCGGAGAATCTGAAGGGCCGCGCCACCGACACGAAACGAGCCGCCTGGACCACGGTCGAGCGCCCTTTCCCTGATGGTTCGGTGTGGGGCGTGGCGCTTATGGATCACCCTGGCAATGACAACCATCCCGCGGCTTGGCGCGTGGACGCTCAGGGTCTAATCAACCCGTCCCCATCGATCCAGGGGGATTGGTCGATCCCCGAGTTCCGCTTCAGGAGGTTCCGTTACCGGATGGTGGTTTTCAAGGGCGGGGCCAACGCGCAGAAACTCAAACGCGATTTCGAATCCTTCGCGGCCGTGCCCTTCGTGGCCGCTGGGCGTTGATCACGGGGTGACTCTCACCGGTGCTGAACGGTGGTCTGCGAACGCTGAAGGATCCTCTCTTGCGTTTCAGCAGCCGGTGCACCCAGGCTGCGTACAAGAACACGCGCCCGCTTCGGGAGGCAGGCTGGCTGTGCAGATCCCCGTGCTGCGTTCTAGTTCGATCTTGAAAGAGGCCGTGCCGCCGGGGTCGATGCGGACCGTTTGCGCAGAGGGTTTGAATCCAGGCGCAATCGCGTTCAGCGTCAAAGCACAGCCCGTGGGCAGGTCCCTAAAACAAAGAGCGCCTTTGCCCATGAAGGCGGCACACTGATGACGCCCGAAGATGCCCACCAGGGCATTCACGGCTTGCCCTGTGCATTTGTCGACTACGCTGCCGCTTAAGATCCCGCTACGGTCTTGCGATGAACAGGCCAAAGGGGGTAGTTCGGGCGCGGCATCCAGGAGCGGTACGTCCTCGGCGGCGGTATCTAGGGGGACACTGACGAGCGCGTCGACGGACGCGCCGCCAATCTTTCGCGGCGTCGGGAACAGTTCGTCCTGCTTCAGGGGTTCAATGTCACAGGAAAGGACGCCGCCAAGGGCCAACAGCAGTAGAAGATGTGCACGCATGAACGTTCGTATGCCTTCTTGGCCCGGGCTGAACAATCTCAAAACCAAAAACCACCGCCCGCAGTGATGCGCGGATCCGTGCTGCGACGGCGGTCGCCATCGATCTTGATCCAGGCGCTTTGAACCCTCGCCTCGGCCGCCAAGAACCAGGGGCCGTGAAGTCGTAGGTCGAGGCCAAGATTTGCCGCGAGAAGGGGACCCAGTGGGTCTCCGCTTAGAGGGCCTGCCCCACTGCGCAACGTGCTGGCGAATCCGGCGCCGAAGCCAATGTGTAGGGTGGTCATCGGGTTCGGTTCGAAGACGGCGCCACCTTGCACAAGTCCCCCGACGCGGGTCAAGCGGTACTCATCCACGTCGGTTCGATGAGCCGACCTACCGCCCTGAAGCGTGGCACCCAGAAACCATCGCCGTTCCCGACGTCGCAGGTGAAGGGCAAGGGTTGGCTCGGTGCCGGACAGTTCCAAGGGGGCGGGGCCCACGCCCACCATCAGACCGAGTTGGTAGCGGCTGCTGTTCGCGAATGGCACGGGCTTTCGTCCGGCGTGGTAGCCGGCGGAAAGCGTTGAAACGACGTCATTTGAAAACGGAGCCGTGAACCCCCAAGATTCGCTGCCGGGGTCGTCTTTGGAATCGTCGTCGCCCCTGGATTGCGATTCGGCCCATGTGGCGACGGAAAGATCGACGGATTCGTCCGGTCGCAATTCAACGGACGTGCGAAAAGTTCGCCTGTTGTTCAGGGTGCGCACCACCTGGTAGCGGCCAGCGGGGAGCACGAGGCGAAGAGCACGATCGAGGGGGGCAAACACTTCAACAAACACGGGCAGTCCACCTGTGGCGGCGACCAGGTAACGTCCCGGTGCGGCTGCTGAAAACACAAGTTTGGCGTGAAGCCCCCGGTGATCGATGGCCCGCAGATTTAAATCTCCGTTTGGTGCCGAGAACCAAGGAAGCTGGCCCGTTAGCCTTTGCGTGTTGAAAGCGACGAAGGCAGCTAGTTCACCGAAGGTCACGATGTCGTCGGCGTTCGCGTCCGCCGCCCCGGACAGTCCAGAGACCAAGACGTGCGAGAAATATCCGGCATGAAGAGAACGGAGCTCTCCGGCGGGCTTTCCATTTTGGGCGGCAGTCAGGATGCCGACCGAGGCGCTCTCGGTTGGGCGATCAAACGCCGTGATGGCGGCCCCAAAGTCTGGTTCGCCGTCGCCGCGTTCTGCAAAGAGGCTTTCGGAACGACAGGCATCTACAAAAATGAAGGTCTTGAGATCCGGGTCTACGGCGCTGAGGTCAGCCAAAGCAGATCGTAGTTCCGCGCCGGTCAAAGCGGCCTCAGTGGCGGTTTCAGGACGAAGGAGGATGCGGCCGTGGAGGCCATGCCCTGCATAGACCACATAGAGGACACGTGGCGTACCCCGCGGTCTGGCCGCTAGACGCTGCGCGAGGTCGCGAAAGGCGGAAAAGACCTGACGGCGGGTGGGCAATCCCTTTGGAAAAACTGCCAATCCAGCTTTATCAAGTCCAGCGCGGGTCTCGGCGTCCACTTCGGCCAGTAACGAGATCCGGTCCGTGGCGCCTTCTGGGTTAAGGCCGGCGAAAAAGAGTGCAAACCGAACCGCGTCGTCGTCAGCGTAACGAAGGTCGGCCAGACCGGGGCGTCCGCCGTTGTAACCAATCACCAGTGCAAAAAGCTCGGGTGGCGACCCAGCCGCCGCCCGAGATGGGCCGACGCAGGCACCGAGGAACAGCGCGAGAAGCCATTTTAGGGATAACCGAAGATGCATAGTTTGGTTCACGGTAGGACAGTCAAGACGCTTTGGATAGAGTGACCATTCAAACGAGATATGGCATGCGGATTCTTCGCAAGTTCACGCAACGTCTCGGCGGCAATCGGCGTTGTGATCACCAGGGTTTGGATGCGCCAGATGCCGGCTGTCAGGGATCCGGGTGGCAGCCGGGGGCCCAGTAGACGCGTTTGTAGGGAAGGCAAAAACCGTTCGCTATCGCTAGCGGGACCATACAGAAGACGGGTTTCGCCGCCGCTGTGAGTGCCCACGATCACGATTTGTGCGGCAACACGAAGGTCACGGTATGCAAACTGCAGATGGTTGTCGCGGCCCACCGTCGCTTCGCCTGCATGTGGAAAATCAGCGACTAAGCGAACGAGACCTGGTTTTCCGCTGGGGAGGCGAGGGCTCGCGAAAAGCAGGAGAGAGAAATCCCCGGAAGCGCCGGCATCGGCGTCGATCGCCCCGCGCCAACTGATCTCGGCGTCGGATTGGTTGCCTACCCGCGGGCGGAAAAACAGGAAGAACGCGGACAGTCCTAGGATGGGAACCAGGACAAGAGGCACGAAGCGGCGAAGCGCCTGCGGACGGGCAGTGGTGGGGCGTGTTTGTGGGGCTATTGCATTGATGATCCGGTTGCGTTCGCGTGTGATTGTGAGGTCAGCGGCCGCAGACGACGCCGCTTTCAGCAGGCTTAATTGGTCGTAGTGGTTTCGACAGGATGCGCATCGACGCAGGTGTTGGCGCAGGTGATCCTCCGCTGTCGCTGACAATCGTCCCGCTAGCGAGGATTCAATGCCGCGGCGATGGAAAAACAGGCTCATGGATCCAGCAGTTCCTGCAAGGCCTGTCGCAGTTCGGGCGCCAAAAGGGTTCGTGCAAGCAATTTCATGCGAAGGTATTTGCAACGGCGGGCGGAAAGACCGGTTGATGCCGCAACGTCGTCATGGGTCCGTTCTTCAACGATCGAAAGACGAAAAATGAGCGCATCCTCAGCGGACAAGGTTGCCAAAAATTTGTCCACGGCCAGGCGCAATCGTTGTTGTCGGACCTCGGTCTCGGGTGTCTCGGGGGCCCAAAGGTCATCGTCATCAAGGACAGCGTCCGGCTGCGGGCGTCGGCCCCGGGCCCGCAACAGTTCTTTGCAGCGGTTGGCCGCGACGGTGCGCAACCAGGGACGCAGATCGCCCCGGTCGGCGTCGAAACTAGCCGCCACACGATGGACAAGCAGCCAGACCTCCTGAATGGCGTCTTCCCGTTCAAAAGGCGCACGGAAAAAGCGCGCCACCAAGTGGCGAACGTCAACCGCGCAGGCGTCATAGACCAGCATGAAGGACCCTTGGTCGCCTTGACGAAACCCATCGAGGGTTTGTTTCGCCAGCGTCGGTCGTGGAGAAGCATCTGCTGTGGCCACAATAGGGGGTACAGGACAGTAGCTGATTTAATAGACAAAATATCAAATTACCTCCATCAACCTGCCGATGAGGGCCGCGTGGCTTGGGGTTAAGAAGATTCGGGCGTCCATGATTCCCGTTCGATCAGATTTAGGCGTTTGAACAGGAGCCACGAGATCCGCACCCCGCGGGTCCCACGGACGCGGCCCATCCAGTCATGCACGGCCACGCGGGGTGCCGGCGGATGCTTATAAAGCCAAGAGCGATCACCACGAAACGCTAGTGGGACAACGATGAGATCAAAGGGGGCCTCATCTGACAGGGGAAAAACCCCCACCCGCATCGTCACAGAAAGGTGAAGGCCATCCGTCCAGCGACGTGCGACTGTTAGATTCTCAGGAACCGCATCAAGCAGCGTGAGGTGCGCATGGGGCAAAAGTCGACTTAGGACTAAGGCGCTGCGTGGGAACAGCCCGCCCCCAACAATCAACACCTCGCGAAGGGCCGCGCGATCGGAAGGGGCAATCAACGACTGCCAGGCCCGCTCGTGGGTCCGCAGGAGGAAGGTCCGCATCCACGGGGTGCCCAGGGCCAGTCGTTCGAGAGTGTCAAGGGCCCGAGCCGCAAGGAGATTGGTAAGGGCGCGGAGCTGTTCAATCCAGCGCACCATCGGAGGGTAGGGGCTCACGACGTCCGTGGATGCTGAGGCGCCAGGGAGGCTGGTCCAATGGGCAAAGGGGTGACGGTGGTGGGCGGCGTGATAGCCGTCATTGAACCACAACCAGTTGTGCAGCAGCCCGTGATGGTCTACCCCCGCACCGCAACGGCTGTGCTCTTGCCAACCCTGCACAGCACACAAACCGTACCCAATAAGAAGCGCTGGAAACACTACGACAACCACGAAATGTGGGCGGATCATCGCGCCAAGTGACATCGCCGCAAACAGCGCGATTACTTCCGCGGCCAACAAGGCCCCACCCTCAGGTGAACCATTGACGTCTCGCGGGCCAAGATAGGGTTGGTGGTGGACCAAGTGCCGACGTTTCCACCAGATCTGCGGCACGCCCAACAGCAGGCTGAGGTAGAAGGAAAAAGCCCGGTTGGCCGTCCGGCCTCGAAAAATCGGCGTGTGCAGATGAATGTGTGACACCGTGTTGGAACCCCAACACATGCCAAGTGCCAGACAAAACACGACAAGAGGGATCGTCCACGACAGGCAGGACGCCAGCGCCAAGAGCGCCATTGCGGCGCCCCCGTGAAGAAGGGAAACCGCAACCAACCGAGAATCGCAGCTACCGTAACGAAGGAGTGTTCCGACGCGGGGGGCGGCGATCATGACAAATGACGGCGGCGCCGACCTAGCAGGAAAAGTCCGACCACAACCCAGAAGCCACCCGAAACTGCCACTTCGCTTCCCCCCAGATGACAGCCACAACCGCCATCATCGATGGGGTTCGGTTTTGCCTCGCCCGCATCTGCCAGGGCCACGCCAGGCGAAGGCGCCCCTAGTCGCGCATCCGGAGTCGGGTCGCCAGAATCTCCTCGGGTGAGTTTCGCATCAGCCGGTGCCCCCTTATCGACAGCAGCATCAATGACCAAAGGCGCATCCCCGCGCACGAACGCTGCATCCGGTCCGGAAAGACCTGCATCAAGCATGGCTTGTCTACTACATCTAAGTGCGCGGGTTTCCGGACATCGAACGGAATTCGAAGCACCTTGTGAAATGCCCATGCCAAGAT
>JAYUUT010000152.1:0-21267 GCA_043754455.1 Myxococcales bacterium | reverse complement strand
GATCTCGCCCGCGAAAAAACAAACGTCCGGGACGCTGCCAGCAACGTTGTGGCGCGCATCCCGCAGCGAGATTTGAAGAGTTTCGCCGATATGAGGATGGACGAGGTAGCGGAATTCCTGCGTCGATCGTCGGCAAAACGACCCGAGCTTGGTTCCCCCAAGGCGCGGGGGATCTGTTTGTCTCTGCAAGACACCCTTCGCAAGAGAACCTCAAGCGTCGTTTCCGTCGGTTGGCTGGTCTGCGCGACCGGTCCGATGAAACGTGGTTCGACGTTGCGATTGGGGAGCGCCCAAAATGTCGTGGGTTCAGGGACGTCGGTACACCTAAGGCTAAACGACCCGTCCGTTCTGCCCGAACACCTTTTTATCGAGGGATCTACGGACAAATTCGTGGTCACGGCTGCCGCGGGACCTGTTTCGGTCGACGGTCAGCCCCTAACCAGCGCCCGCACGTTGGTGGACGGGGAAACCATCACGATTGGTAGCGGAGACTATATTTTCAAACAGGCGTCGGGCTGATTCTGGGTCTGGGACGTCGGACGGTAGTACCGGACACCATAGACAGGGGATCGGGTGGCCCCGGTGCCCCGCGTCGATTCCACTTCAATACACTTCGCAATCCCACTGGGGAGGTGGGCAGTCAGGACACGGGCCGTTCATGCAATTTCCACCGCAGCTCGCGATGTGCTTGAACGTGTTCACCTCGATGTAGAAATAGGGGCCATCCGACGCTGATTGGCAGTCGACGCCTATCAGTTGTCCGCATGTGCGTTCCAGACGGCATGACGAGAATTCTCGGCTTACCCGTTCGACAAGCTGCGGGTCATTCCGATCGGGTAGTCGCCTCCTGCCGACGATGGGATGATGGCCCCGGCAGCCCCCCCCTGTTGGCAGCAAGGGGAGCAGGGCGCAGGCCAGTATCAGATGGCGACCCAACGACCTTGCCGATAGTTGTCCGTTGGCGGAGGCGAACAAAAGGCCGAATTGGCCAATGCGCATTACCGGGTCTTGTTCATCCATTGTTCCAATAAGGACGGTCCGCTGGTAACAAGATGGCCGTACCGGTTCTGGATGGTGCGATCGCCTTGAACGCGGCTGACGAAACCTTCGACGCCGTCTTGTTTGTTTTTGCTGGTTTCTACCGACAGCTGTTCGTGAATGGCTATTTCAGTGGGACTAAAGGTCACGGCCGATTCGAACTTGTAGTCCCCACCTGAAGGGCCGTCCACGTGTCCGTGCGATCGGACTAAGATCATCGACGATCCGCCGCACCCTTGTGAATCGTTTTCTAATGGTCCATCGGCAAATCGATCGCGGCGCAGGGGGGCCAGACGAATGCCGTGGTCGCAGGCCTCAGAACCACCGTCACATGCATCCCCTTCTGCAAGCAAAACCTGACCGTCGCCTAAGGATTCAATCCGTAGTTTGCGGCGAAAACCGAAGGCGCGAAGGGTCCCCGTGCTCTTGACGATCATGGCCCCTGGCGCTAGTTCGACTAGGGCAACCGGGCCAATCATCTCGCCGTTCGAAAAACGCCCGGTCGTTAACCAGGCCAATCGATTGGCCCCTGGCAGGTTCAAGAGGTCCAGGTTGGCGGGGGTTACGGTTTCGAAAGGGATTTCGATATCGCCCTCGTCGGCCTTGCCTTCGGTCCCGGCAACGGAGCAACTGCCCCCTCTTGATTTTACCAGCCAACCAGAGCAATCCCTGACCGGGCGGGGTAACCGTCCGACCGAATTCATTCCGTTGACCATAGCTGCGTACCAGTAGGGTGGTGGATAGGCCCGTGCCTTGTCGTCCCTGAATGACCTGATGGTGGTCTCAAGGATGCAGCCCGATCCGAGGGGCGATGTTGGCTTTGGAGGGGGGGGCGTTGAACACGCAGCCGCCCAACCCAGAGCGGCCCCCAGGGACACGCCGGCAAAGCGAAAAGTGGTCAACGCTTCCCCTTCCTGCGGTCGCTGGGCTCCCCGCTGGGGCCTCCATAGGACTCTGTGAACGTGTCGCTAAACACGGCTTCTTGTAGGGCGTTGTCTCCTTCTAGAAGCTCCGCAAAGCGGTCCACATAGTCGCGCCACTGTGTTTTGCTTTTTCCCACGTTGAAGAGCTTAGGCCCCCCTTCGAGATCGTTGGCTCTCGGATCAAGGGTTTCGACAAGCGCACGAGTGCTGTCCTGAATCCCCGTAAACACGTTTTGTTGGTGGTCTGCCATCTCTCGAAAGAGGGCGCGAAGTTGGGTAAGGCGAGCTTCTAAGTCATTCCCCGTTGAAAGGTACTCGGCTACCTCGCGACCGTCGCGGGCATGATGCAAGGTTGTGGCTCCGCTGAGCGGGCGGACGCCCATCTCAACGCCTATTTCCTCGAAGCTGCGTCGCAACTCGATCACAGCATCCCCGATGGTTTCCAATATCCGCCGCATGCGAAAAGCGTCATCGGTGCGTGCATCGGTCGCGGGGTTTGGCGCCGCGAAGCCCGACATGGAGGCGCGAACGGAAGGGGCGGGAGGCGCTGGCATCTGGAGCGAGGGGGGCCCGGGCATGATCATCATCATCGAAGGTACTGCCACAGGCGCCGGGGCGGCATAAGGGGCGTTCGGGGCGTGGGGCTGGACATAGGGTTGGATGCCGGTTGGTTGAGGCGCGGGATAGGCGGGCGTGATGGCCGGGGCCACCGCAAACCCGGGAGCCGGGAAGACGCTGGGGTTGTTGGGTGGCGCTGACGCGGCTGTTTCGGGTGGACCGAAACCTGGGGGGGAAAAAGCGGGAAGTGGGAAGGCGGGTGGACCGATCTGCGGCGCGCTGGCCATCGGTGTCGAGGGGGCAAATGCCGAGAAGTCTGGTAGGGGAGGGGGCGATGGCGCGTCGGGGGACGAGGATCCGAACGAAGGCGGGACGAAGGCAGGAGCGTTCACGGCTAAAGCGGCCTGTCCCGGGGGCGAGAATTCAAACGGGGCAGGCACCTGAACTGGAGCCGGTTGCGCAGAAAGCATCGTCACGCCCCCGGGTCGCAGTTCACCCGCAACGGCGGTCAATCCCCCTTCCTGAGGGGCTTCGGCGAGGCGCCGGACGTGGAATTCAAGCCGACCGAATACAAGCCTTGCGTCATCGGCCAAGGGCAAAGGTGTTTTTGGGCTGACCCTTTGTCCACCGAAGAACGTTCCGTTGGTCGATCCCAGATCAGTAAAGGCGAGCCCCGAGTCATCGAAACGAAAAACCCCGTGGTATTCGGAAATGAAGCCGTCTTGGATCGAAATCTCGTTCAGGTGGTTTCTTCCCACACGGACCGGTGACTTTCGAAATTCCAGGGTTTTTGCGCCCCCGGACGACAGATCGTTCATCTGGATGATCAGCACCATAGGCACGGCGGCCCCATCTTACAGCAGGCGTCGCCCAAGCCTAGGGCTGACGGTACGTCCCGAGCCGATTTTTCCCCATGCTCCGCGGTCCTTGCGCGTTGCGAATAAGAACGCTTGCTGGCAAAGTACGCCGCAATTCGTTTTTGGCCCCCATGAAGGATTCCATGCTCATTTCTCCCCGCCGCCACTGGGGCCCGCACGCCATAGCCAGCGTTTCGCTCTGGCTTGGGTGTGGCCACAACCCCCCTGCGCCCCCGCCTCCTTGCGAAGGCGCTGCCCCCGTGACAATCCGGTTTGAAAGCGCGGCCCGTCTCAACCGAGGCGAAAAGGGCGAATCCTTGGCCACGACGCTTCGGATCTTCAGCCTGAAATCGGAAACGAAATTCAGCGATGCCACATTTGACGATTTGCTCGATCGGCCCGCCGAATCCCTTGGCGATAGCCTGCTTGCAACGGACGAGTTTGCGATCTTTCCAAAATCAACAGCCGCCCGGATTATTCCCCGTGCGCCCGAATCGACTTTCATCGGTGTCGTCGCTTTCTTTCGGGAGCCTTCGGGATCATTCTGGCGGGCTCAGCGAAGCCTTCCGGTCCCGGATCCAGACCACTGCCGCAAGCCGGCCCTGCCACCATTCGTCGTTCAGCTAGAAGACAACCGCATCGAGCTTCGGTAATCCAATGAAAAGCCCACAGCGTGTCGTTTGGTCGGAGGGAATGCTGATTTCTCCCCACCATTTGCAACAATCTGACCTTTACCATGAACGGAACCTGAACAGCCGCATGGGGGCGATAACACCTTTCGGATGGGGGATCCGCGAGTGTCAGATTGATCCGGCCGCCCTATCTGCGGGGCAGTTTCGCCTGTCGAAATTTGTCGGCGTCCTGTCAGATGGGCTCTTTCTTGCGTTTGAGGGTGGTGACGCCGAGTGTCCTCCTTCCCGCGCTATTGAGGGCCACTTTCCGCCAACGCACCCTGTGCTTGAGGTGTATTTGGCCGTGCCTATCGAACGTGAGACAGGGGCGAGCGTCTCTCGTCCGTCCAAAGGTGGCGGGGGCGCGCGAACCCGATACACGTCTGTCGAACGGTCGATACCAGACGCCGTTGGGGAGGCTTCTGATCTTGAGGTTTCTTTCGCCCAGCGCAACGTCAGCATCCTATTTGGGGGCGAACCACGGGAGGACTATCGGTCGATAAAAGTGGCTGAGGTGATGCGGGACGGGGCCGGTGTCTTCTCGCTCAACGACGTGTATTCCCCCCCGGTGCTGCGCATCGGCGCGGCGCCATTTCTTATCGACAATACGCGGCGGCTGTTATCGCAACTGGTGGCCCGCCAGCGACAGTTGTCCGACGAACGCCGACAGCGTGATGCTTCGACCGTCGAGTTTGCGGCCCACGACGTCACCCGTTTTCTTTTGTTGCATACCCTAAATACAACGATTCCTATCCTGGCGGCGTATGAAAATTCAGGTGATGCACACCCTTACGATCTTTACGTTGCATTGGCTTCGCTGGCGGGGCAATTGTCAACATTTGCCGTGGCAGATATCATAACAAATATTCCGAAGTTTTCGTTTTCTGAGCCTCGATCGACCTTCGAAGAGCTGTTTGCCATGATTATCTCGTTGCTGGTTGAAACCATCCGCGACGTCGTATTCCCGTTGTCATTGACTGTCAGTCAAGGGGTCTTCATTGGAAGGTTGGAGGACGAGCGGTTGCTGCGTTGCCAGATTTTCGTGTTGGCGGTTCATGGCCAGGAGATGCCGGAGGAACAGGTAAGGCAGCGTTTGCCGGGGCTTTGCAAGATCGCCTCGTGGAATCAAATGACCACCGTCCTGCGATCGGGCACGCCTGGTGTGCCGGTCGAATCGACAACGCGTCCGCCCGCCGAAGTCCCCGTGAAGGTTGGAACCGCATACTTTCTGCTCGATCTAAAAAGCGAACACTGGCGTGCAGTTCTTCAAGAACGGAGCATCGGTGTCTATTTGCCCCCCCCAACCTTCGACGTCACGAAGCTAAAGATCGAATTGATGGGTATCCCGTCTAAAACAACAAAATAGCTGATCGGAAGAGTCGTCGTTACGTCTGCGCGAGGGCACGTTCATGGAAAAGATCACCGAAGCCACTGCTGATTGCTTCAATACTTTGTTACAGATTCGTGACTATCAGGGGGCGCTGCCTTCCCCTGAGACGGTTCACGGCCGACTGAAGGGCCAGATTGAGGGCCTGCGTGACAACCTACGACGGAGCGAACTGTCGGAGAGAGATGCGACCGACATTGTTTATGCGATTGTGGCCTTTGCCGACGAGATTGCGCTAACCAAGCCAGAACCCATGCGGGGCTATTGGATGCGAAGTGCGCTGCAGATATCGTATTTCAACGAGAACCGTGCTGGTGAGGGGTTCTTCGCGCGCCTGACGCAGATTCGGGGCGATTCGCAGCGAACGACCGCTCTGCGCATCTACTACCTTTGTTTGATGTTTGGGTTCCAGGGGCAATATGCCGTCCACGGGGGCGATGTCGAACTTTTGCGCCTGGTCGAGTCCTTGCGTGGAGATCTCGAACGCAGGTTGGATAAAGTTCGCGATCTGTCGCCGGCCGCTGATCCTCCTGATGAACCTCAGATTCGCAAAGGAGCGCGGAATCCCGCCGGGTGGATTGCCCTCGGCGTTTTTGCGATTGCCTTGGGTGCGTTTGTCGGACTCAAGGTTTCCCTTGGTTCGAAAGTTTCCTCGCTGGAGGACCAGGTTCGGAAGATGGCCAATGTTGAAAAACCGGGGAAGTGATCGGGTGACGATCTCATGTTGAAGTACATCTTCGCCGCTGTCTTTGCGGTCCTTGCCTGGGCCGCGGTGCTGGTATTTGGCCTGCCTTTGTGGCCCGCGATTGTAGCCACGGGGGTGATTGTTCTAGTTCTGATTGCCGCGTTCTTGATCGGCAGATTGAACGCCAAAAGGGCCGCGTCGAAAATCGAACGAGGGTTGGAAGACCAGGGCAAGCGCCACGCCAAAGGCGGTCGCCCGGATCGCCAACATGAAATAGCGTCCATGCAGGACGAGTTCCGAAAGGCTGTTCGGGCCCTGAAGACGTCAAAGCTGGGCCGGGGTGGCGGGGATGCCCTGGCGACGCTGCCTTGGTATGCCATCGTCGGTCCGCCCGGTGGAGGTAAGACCACAGCGCTGTTGAACTCGGGCCTTCGCATGCCGTATCAGGCCAAGCGCGGCGTGCGCGGCGTAGGCGGTACGCGAAACTGCGACTGGTGGTTGACCAATCACGCCATCATCCTGGATACCGCAGGACGCTGGACCACGGAAGACGACGATCATGATGAATGGCTCGCGTTTCTCGACCTCATCAAGCGTAGCCGTCCCGTAAAACCCCTTAACGGTGTGCTCCTGGCCGTGGCGGTCGACTTGTTGGATCCTGACGAAGACAAATTGAATGATCTGGCACTTAAGCTCCGCGAGCGGTTGGACGAAATCACCCAACGGCTGGATGTGGTCTTGCCGGTGTATTTGTTGGTTACCAAATGTGATCTCCTGCCAGGCTTCAACGAGACCTTTGGGGATCTGCGCGAAAAAGAACGCGCACAAATTTGGGGCGTGACCCTACCCCTAGCAGCGGTCCCGGCCGAACGCTCGGAGAAGCTAAGGGAACACATTGTCGAGCTCGAAAATGTCATCGAACGACGCAGTTTGCTGCGCATGACGGACGAGCGGAGGCTTGAGGCCCGACGTGCGATGTACGAATTCCCTCAGCAGTTTGCTGCGCTTAAGGGACCCCTGTTTGCGCTGGTTGATGCGATGTTTCCGGACAACGCTTTCGATGATACGGCCGCCCTTCGTGGGGTCTACTTCACAAGCGGTACGCAGATGGGCCAGCCAATTGATCGCGTGGTGGGTCGCCTGGCCCAGGGACTAGGGCTGTCGAACGTGCCAGGAATCGCCGCGCCCCCGCCCAAACCTCGAAGTTACTTCCTTCGCGATGTTTTCATGAACGTGGTGTTCCCTGACAAGGACGCCGCGATGATGAGCTCTCAGGCGTTGCGGAAACAACGACTTACCAAGATCGGCGTAGCCGTGGCGGCAATGATGGTTTCTCTTGGATTCCTATTTCTGCCGTTTAAGGCCTATCTTGACAATCGGCAGTTGATATCAGAGGCGCAAGGCGTGGTCGAAACGCTCACCTCAAAGGCGCCTCTTGCACCGGCGGCTCTGGCGACTCTTGCGGGAGCGTCCAAGCGAATGGCGGATCTCGGGGTGGACGGTCCCGGTTTGTTTTCCCGATTCGGGATGTACCCCGGCGACACCCTTCTGCAACCGTTCCAGGATGCGGTCCAGCAGCAGGTCATTCAGCGCTTGTTGGGGGACGCGCGAGATCAACTGACGGCCCTTGCCCGCCGGCGTTCGGCCGTGGATCCACAGTTGGCCACCAGCGCGCTGACCTTTTATTTGCTCGCAACCGACAGGAAGGCACAGGACGAGCCCACCGACAGCTCTAAGCTTTGGCGGGACAGGTGGATACCGGAGGTGCAAAGGACCGCCACAGCTATTTGGGCAGCGGCAGAATCAGGTGGGCAGAGTTCGGCTGAGGCGAAGGCGGCTTTGGGAGAATTCGTTCGATTGTATGCCTATCTGATTCCCGTTTTGGCCAAGTTCCAGCCGCGAGATGTGATGCTGGTGTCCCGCGCGCGCGAAGCCTTGTTGGGCGGCCGCACAGGGGATCCCGTCGAGGAAATGATTGGGCGGGCCACGGGCCTGCCTAAGGACATTGAGCTGATTGATGTGTTCGGTGCGGCAGCGGCCAACTACCGCGGAGGTGACAAGCCTGACGGCGGACCCAAGGTTCGCGGCGCCTTCACCCCCGACGGATGGCCCATTCTTAAAAAGCAGATCAAGGCAATGATGGATGAAGAGGAGATCGATGATTTGGCGTGGGTATTAGGCCCGGCGGCTAAGCGGGACAGGGTGGATGCGGGGGTTCTGCAAAGTGCGTATTTTCGAAAATATTTCGAAGAATGGAAAACGTTTTTTGGTGATTTGCAGGCCCGTTCGCCCACGGGATTGGATGACGCCAGGGCGTTGATGCAGTCGGTGGTTCGGCAGAAGCCTCTTGAATCACTTTGGAGTCGAGCCCAGGAGAATCTGGTCTGGAAGGACGATTCACCATTGAACGTTCTGGCTGGACGCGGAACGTCCATGCTCAAAAACCGGATCACAGACATCAAAAAGAAGATATTAGGCGAAGACGCGGTGGCGGCAGAAAAGAAGAAGGCTGACGGACGACCCCGTCGCGCTGCCCTGCGCACCCCGACCGCTGATGATCCGTTAAAGCCTGAGGATCTAGCGGGGGCCTTTAGTGCTTTCTTGGCCTTTGGCACCAAAGAGCCGTCTGGGGTTGCGATGTATGCGCAGGCGGTTAACGAGTTGTTATCGACACTGGAAGAAGGGACCCCGAATGTGAAGCAGTTTCGGGATACTTTGAAGTCTCAGCGACTAAAACTGGCCAACTACATCGTGGCCTTTAACGAAAGTGGGTGGGAGGGTCCAGTCTTAGAACGCTTGCTGTTTCCTGCGCTAACCGGCGCGGAGGTTTCGGTGCTGGGCACCAATGAGTGCGCGGCCAATCGCAAATGGCGTGAATCGGTGGTAACCGCCTGGGAGCAAATGATCGAGGGAAAGTACCCTTTCGCGGCAAAGGCCTCCAAAGACGCCCAAGTAGCCGATGTGGAAAAGTTCTTTCAGCCCGGTGCAGGCGTGTTGTGGCAGTACTACACCGAAAACCTCGTGGCGGACATTGCTCATCCGGCCAACACAACGACGTTTCAAGGGAAAGATGACGCAACAGTCAGGTACACCGCGCCTTTGATGGCGTTTCTCAAGCGAGCGCAAGAATTGACCGATTTCTTATTTGCGAAGGATAAATCAAAACTGTCGTTTGTTTACTCAGTACGCGTGAAGCCAGCCCCTGCCTATTCAAAAATCGTCTTTGAATTGGGGACTACACGGTTGACGGTCCTGACCACGCGAGATCGCTGGCAAGAGGCGGTGTTTCCCTCGCGAGTGGCGTACCTAAACCTTCAAGGGAAGACAAACGGGCAGTTGGGATATGCGGATCGCGAGTGGGCGCTGTTTCGCCTTCTTGACCAAGGGAACCCCAAGCCTGTGCATGAGGTTGAGGACTACATTCTTGGCACCTTTACCCCCCCCCTCTCAGACACCAGCCTCGAAATCATGTTCAAACCCTCCCAGCTCTCAGGTATGTGGAGGGGGCTCGACCTTCCTCGTTCCATTGTTGGTGGCGCAAAAGGGTGCGGGCGTTAGCTGATGGTCGGGATCTGGGGAAAACATCCTGGCCGTTCCGATTTCATTCGCTGGAACGCCGGCGATTTGTCGCGACTTGGGTTCGATCGTTGGTTTGAGGACGCGTTCGAGATGTTGGTGCGCGAAGGACGTCCTTTTCCATCTGAGCCGACGGCGTTCCTTTTCCCCGTTGGGGCAGAAGCCATCGTTGGTGTTCTTGCCCCTAGCCGCGATGCGGTCGGTCGCGATTTCCCGCTGTTGATCGTTGCAACGGCGACACCCCCGTTGCTGAACCGCAATTTCCCCTTGTTTCCGTTAGCCTGCTCTCGATTTATCGAGGAGGCGACTCGTTTGTTGCGTTTGGCGGCGTCAGCACCGCTAGAGGCCGTTTTGGCGCAGGCGGAGGCACTGGATCTGGTGCCATGGGAACCCATCGGCCGGAACGATTTTGATGCGTATCTGCTTGGAACCGAATTGAACGAACTGGAAGTCGCCATGGGGGATATTCCCAATGAGGTGCCCTACGCAATGAGCACGCTGTTGCAGGCGTGCATTCAGAGCCACAACGGCGTCACCGACGGAGGGCCTGCAAATATTACCATTGATGCGCCTGCTCCCTCACATGGGACTGCTGCGTTGTGGCTGGAGCTGTTACGTTTTGGCCTTGGCGATACGCGCACGCCGACTTGCCTCTGGGTTCGCGAGGGTCACGGACGTCTCCTGGCCTCGATTGGCAAGCCATCTACCCACCTGCTTTCCTTCGCCGCCAATCCGGAACATCGCCATAGCAGTTTTTGGCCGCTTCAGACCAAGGTGCAATCCGCGCGGGATGACGCTCGTCGTGATCTTTCACCTGGGCAGGGAAGAGTCCTGTCAACACCGGGCGCGACGCTCGCGGACCTGATTCAGGCGGTCCGGTCCGAACGCTAGACCGCCTGACCGCCTTCGAGGCAGAGCGGCGACCGAGTTTTCTATTTACAATTGGACCGCATCGTAAAAGGATCGACAAATGCTGCGCGAAGACAGTTACCAGGTACGGGCGGCTTCAACTTCAGCCTGATGCTGGCCGACGGCCACCTTGTCGTGAGGCCCCGTGAGGTGTTCGGTAATTCTAGTAGGCGGGACAGGGATCGAACCTGCGACCAAGTGCGTGTAAAGCACCCGCTCTGCCGCTGAGCTACCCGCCTGGGCGGGGCGCATCCTAGCAGGCCCGGCCAGAAATTCGCCAGGGCTTACGGTTGCGTCAACGGTTTGACGGGGGGGCGCGGGATTGCCATAGTCCACCCGGGTTTCATGACCGAACACGACGAACTGCCTCGTGAATTTCCGCGTTTCGAGATCAACGCGTACGTTGACTGTACCGGGCCCGACGGGGCTGGGAACCACCGGGTTGCCAACATTTCGCTGGGCGGGGTTTGCATTCAGTCCAGCGGCGTTCAGGAAATCGGGACCACCGTGGACCTCGTCATCAACTTTCCCGACCTAAGCGCGTCGATCGCGGTCAAGGGCGAGGTCGCCTGGGTCAACCGAGAGGATCCGATGGATATGGGCGTCCGGTTTGAGGAACTGGACAGCGAGCGCAGGGACACCTTGCGCAAATACATTTCGATGGTTCGGAAGGCATGATGTCCCGCAGCGCCGACGACGGAATCTGATTATGGCCGCCAGTACCACGCTTTTAGATCAAACGATGGACAGCCAGCCCAAAAGGCTGAGCCTGTTCGTGGTCGCGCCCGACAGCGTGTCCAATTGGCCGTTGCCAGAAGCGGGTACCCTGGTCATCGGGCGCGGTGAAACCGTCGACGTTCATTTGAACGACCCCATGGCGTCGCGAATGCATGCGCGGTTGCACGTTGGGTTCGGCGGGCGTTTCGAGATCGAGGACATGGACAGCGCGAACGGGACGCGGTTGCGTGGCGCCAACATTGCCGCAAGTCAGAAGGCGATTCTGGCGGCGGGCGAGGCCTTCACCATCGGCTCCACGATGCTGGTGGTGCAGGAAAATCTTGATCTGTCGCGTCCCCGGCGCGTCTGGCCCCACGGCCATTTCGAGGCGCGGTTGGAAGAAGAATGTGCCAGGGCTGGGCGCAGCCGAACGCTGTTTGCGGCGGTGCGGGTTCACGTTGAATCCGACCCAGGTCCAGCGGCGGTGATGGAAATGGTGGCCTCGGCGCTGCGGGCCTCCGATGTACTGGCCATTTACGGGCCGGGTGAATACGAAATCCTGATGCCCGACACTGTCCCCGATCTGGCGCACGCGTTAGCGGAAAATCTGTTGGTGCGTCTGGGGTCACAAAAATTGAACGCGCAGTTTGGCATGGCCAGTTTTCCCCGCGATGGCCAGACGCCCGAACGGTTGCTGGCCCTGGCCTGTGAACGGGTGCGTGGTTTTGGGGCAGCGGACGAAGACGGCGGTGCTGTGGTGGTGGAAGATCCCGCGATGCAGCGCCTTTATCAGGTTGCCGAACGGGCGGCGGCGGCAAACATCAACATTTTGATCGTTGGTGAAACCGGTGTGGGTAAGGAAGTGCTTGCCCAGGCTGTACACCGGCAATCCCCGCGCGCCCACGCGCCGATCCTGTGTTTGAATTGTGCGGCGCTGTCCGAAAGCCTGCTGGAAAGCGAGCTGTTCGGGCACGAACGGGGGGCTTTTACCGGTGCGGTTGACGCCAAACCGGGGCTTTTGGAAACGGCGCCAGGGGGCACGGTGTTTCTGGACGAAATGGGCGAGATGCCTTTGGCGTTGCAGGCGAAACTGTTGCGGGTGATCGAATCGCGCGAAGTGACCCGCGTGGGGGGACTGAAGGCGCGGCCCATCGATGTGCGTTTTGTGGCCGCGACCAACCGCCAGATTGAAATCGAAGTAGCTGCGGGGCGGTTTCGGTCGGATCTGTATTTTCGGCTGAACGGCATCACGCTGCACATCCCGCCCTTGCGATCGCGGCCCCGCGAAATCATGCCGCTGTCGCGAAAATTTTTGGCGCAGTTCTGGACGCAGATGGGACGACGTTCAGTTCCCCGTTTGTCGCCCAGCGCCGAAGATCTGTTGATGGGTTATGCGTGGCCGGGAAACGTTCGGGAATTGCGCAATGTCATCGAACGGGCGGCGGTGTTGTGTACAACGGACGATATCACCGACGATCACATGCCCGCAGACACGATGCGTGCCAACGCGGTTGCGCGACGGACGCCCATGGTGGCCATGCCCGCTGTCGATGCGGCCCCCCCTCGATCGACGGTGACGTATGGCATGGCGGCGCTGCAACCTGCCGCGGTGCTGCCGCAACCCCCAGTCGCGGCCGGCGCCATTACCCCGGCGGGACGTCCTGCCGATTTGTTGTCCGCGCCTCTCAGTGCTGCGGGTGGCACGCGCGCCGAACGCGAACGCATTCTCAACGCGCTTAACGAATGTGCTGGAAACCAAAGCCGCGCGGCCAAATTTCTGGGCATTTCCCGCAGCACACTGATTCAGAAAATCCTGCTTTACGGATTGCCCCGCCCGCGAAAACGCGCCGAAGATTCTGAAGAATAGTCCCCGTCAGTCCTTACCAGCCGACCAAGTCCCCGTAACCCCATCGTCGGTCCATGTGCCTTTGATCTTGCGGTTGCCGTCTACGAAGGTTCCCTTGACGACGACCTCCCCTTGCCCTGTCACTTCAAAGTTGCCGTCGGTGATCGCAGCCTGCGTCCGAACGTTCAACTTGCCCGATGCAAACAGAAGGCCCTGGTTGCCTTTGTAAATCAGCCTCACCTCCGTCACCTTGTCATCCAGCACCCGCACGAAGGCGTCGTTGCTGCCGCTGTAGCTGCCTTCGCGGGACACGTCCCCGCATCCCGGCGACAGGCTGAGACCGACCAACACGACCATCCAAATCTGCATCGACCTTCTAAGGCGCTGGGTCATGGGCCCTTCATATCACACGGAAATTTGACCCCCGCCCAGACAGGCTTAGGATGACGTGTAGGTGTCAGGGGTAGTTTGTCTACATTGTCAGATAAAAAATTGCTGTAAGAGGTCATCATGGGTAAGTCCTCGGAAAAGCTAGAAAAGCCAGGCAAGCGGCGGGAGATCGCTGGGATCTGTCTGCTTGGGATGGGAGTTTTCTCAGTACTTTCAATGGTTTCCATGCACGCTGGGTCGGGGCGCCTCATGGGCCCGGGCGGCGCGGCGACGGCGCAGGGCCTGTATACCTTGGCGGGCTTTGGGGCCTATCTGCTGGTTGCCGCCCAGTTGATCGTGGCGATTCGCTGTTTTCGGGGGCGTCCGCTGCACCAGGGCGGCGCGGAGCTTTTAGGTGCCGTCGGGCTTCTAGCCGGGGGCGCTGTGCTGCTGCATTTGCCGTTTTCAAACCGCCCCACCCTGATGCGCGGGCCCGGCGGGGTTGTCGGGCAGTGGCTGGGCGAAATCGCCGCCAGCTTCATTGGCGGTGTCGGCGCGGGCCTTGCGGCCACGGTGTTGTTGCTGGTGTCGGTGTTGGTGTTGACCGATGTCAGCGCCAACGAAGCGTCGCAATTTGTTGGCGTCGGTCTTGGCCATCTGGGGCGCGCCTTGGCAGCCGCGGGTCGGTCGTTGGCTGGTTTTGTTGGGGCGTTGTTTCCTGAAAAAGACGACCGATCCGCCGCGTTTGACGACGACAACGCGATCGACGACGAAACCGCCGAATCTGATGATCAGGACGAAGACGCGGATCGAACCCTTGCGACGCTTCCGCGTGTGTTGCCCGATGGCCGGATCATAGATCGCACAATCCAGGGCATGCCCGTGGCGCCCGTCCTGCGGGCCATTGCCGAAACCGAAAGTCAGGCGGTGTTCGTCGGACGTTCCACGGGCGTTGCGACCGAACTTCAGGGTGATGACGATGCGATGTGGGATGCTCCCGATGAAGAATCGCTTGCCGCCGATTCGCATGTCCCCGTTCGTTCGCATGATCCTGCGGTCATCGCCCGTCGGGCCATGGCGTCGGTGGTTGCCGAGGTGGCGGCAGTTGAATGCGCCGCCGAGGCCGCTTTGGATGATCTGGGTGAAGACAGCGATGAATCAGACAGCGACGAAGCCGACGAACCCGTGTTTGCCACGCCCATCATCGTAGGCCCTGCATCCCAGGACGCCCTGGCGCTACGCCCCGAAATCATGATGCCCGCGCGTGCTGGCGGCATCGTGGTCGTGCCCCCGGTTCACGTCGCTTCGTTAGAGGAAAGCCGTGAAAAAGCCAAAGAAGCGGGCCCCAGCTACATCCGCCTGTCTGAAGGCGATTTCGAACTGCCATCGACCGATCTCTTGGAATACAAAGCCCCCGAAGGCAATGACGTCGACGAAAAAGCCCTGATGGATATGGCGGTCCGTCTTGAACAGGCGATGGCCAACTACGGGGTCAAGGGAAACGTCGCTGCCATCAACATGGGGCCCATCGTGACCATGTACGAATTTGTGCCGGCGCCGGGGACCCGAACTGGCAAGGTTGCGCAGTTAGAAAACGATCTGGCCATGGCCCTAGAAGCGCAGGCCGTTCGTATCGTTGCCCCAATTCCCGGCAAGGCCGCGGTCGGCGTCGAAGTGCCGAATAAGAAAAAGGACATGGTCTACCTGAAGGAAATCTTGCTGGATGACGCCTTCCGCGCGTCGCCGTCAAAACTGCAAGTCGCCTTGGGCAAGGACATCAAAGGCCAGCCTGTGTGCGTGAATCTGGCGAAGATGCCGCACCTTTTGGTCGCTGGCACCACGGGATCGGGCAAATCCGTGACGGTCAACGGGATGATCACCAGCATCCTTTACAACGCCACCCCTGAAGAAGTCCGTTTCATCATGGTCGATCCCAAGATGCTGGAACTGTCCATCTACGAAGGGATCCCGCACCTGTTGTTGCCGGTCGTGACCGATCCGAAGAAGGCCAACCTGGCGTTGCGCTGGGCGGTTGACGAAATGGAACGCCGCTACAAACTTTTGTCCGACGAAGGCGTACGCGACATAGTCGGCTACAACGCCAAGGTCGAGACCATGTTGGCGAAGAAGGCGCGGGTCTTTGTCGAACACGACGAGAAGCCGTCCAAAAAACTGAGGGTCACGGTCACCACCGATGATGGCAGCGAACAAGAGATTGACGTTGATCCGAATGGCGGCTCGTCGGCGTCCATCTCGGAGGAAATGCAGGAAGAGGTTTCCCAGAAGGCGGCGGTCGAGCAGTTCTTAAAGGAAAGGGCAGAAGCCCAGGCCCAGCCCACCAAACTGCCCTACATCGTCATCGTAATCGACGAATTTGCCGATCTGATGATGGTTGCGCCCAAAGATGTGGAAACCAGCGTCGCCCGCATTGCCCAAAAAGCACGGGCCGCGGGCCTGCACCTGATCCTGGCCACCCAACGTCCGTCCGTGGACGTCATCACAGGTCTTATCAAGGCGAACTTCCCAAGCCGCATCGCCCTTCAGGTCGCGTCCAAGATCGATTCGCGTACGGTTCTCGACCAAAACGGAGCCGAAACCCTGCTGGGCAACGGCGACATGTTGTTTTCCGATCGCGGCACAAAACTGCGGCGTTTGCATGGCGCCTTTCTCTCCGACGACGAAGTTCACCGCGTGGTCGACCATCTGAAGGCCCAAGGCAAACCGGTTTACGACATGGACATTCTGAAGCCGCGCGACGACGATGCCGAAGAAGGGGGCGCGCCGGTCGAACGATTTGAGGACGAACACTATGACCGCGCGGTTGCCATCGTCTGCGAAACCCGGCAGGCCAGCGTGTCGTACATCCAGCGTCGCCTGGAAATTGGCTACAACCGCGCCGCCCGCATGGTTGAACAAATGGAACGCGATGGCATCGTGGGCCCGTCCAGCGGGGCGAACAAACCCCGCGAGGTGCTCGCCCCCGCAGGTGAATACCTGACCCACGCGCCCTAACGACGAGATAATTCACGGGCGCGCGTGACGCGTGTAAGATCAGCCGTGATGTTGTCCCTTCTGGAGGCGGTGCTTCTGTTCTGTGTCCTGGCCGTCCTGGCCTTGGCCACGGCGGACGATCGCCAAAAGACAATATTCACGGTCATCAAGCCGCTTGTGACCTTGTCGCTGGCATTGGTGGTGGGAGCCCCTCCTGTGGGATCTTTTGCCACCATCGTCATGGTGGGCCTTGTCCTGGCCGCCATTGGCGACGCCATCCTGACGATTTCATCGGATCTTGCCTTCTTGGCCGGCCTTGGCGCCTTTACCTTGGTTCATCTGGCGTACACGGTCGCCTTCCTTTTCGGGGGCGCGGCAGGGCCCTTGTTTTCGTCTGGGGCTCTGGGCATGGTGGTCGCATCGGGCGCCACGTTTTGGTTTATCCGTCGAATCTGGATCGGGGTGTCCCCCGGATTGCGCGTGCCGGTTCAGATCTACGCGCTGGTCATCACAGGCATGGTGGGGGCCGGTTATTTCGTATTGGCCGGCGCGGGGCCGGGTGATACGGGGCTGTACGCGGCCGGGGGGGCGGTACTGTTTTATCTGTCTGATGCCATTTTGGGATGGAACAAGTTTCGTCGGCCTTTGCGAAACTACCAGCTTTGGAACCTATCGTTTTATTGGGCGGGCCAACTGCTGGTGGCCCTGGCGGCCCGCGAAATGGCCGGGGGCTAGCGCCGGATGCCGCCCCAAAGCCACGGAACGGGTGCCTTTTCCCCGACGGATTTTCAATCCCTAGGAAGTGGCTGTGTGTTCGAAATGGGCGTGCTGGTGTTCCATCCCGAAACCATTTCGATAGGCGACGATGTCTATATCGGCCACAACAGCATTTTGAAGGGTTACTACACGAATCGTTTCACCATCGGTTCTGGCACATGGATAGGCCAGCAGGGTTTTTTTCACTCCGCTGGCGGCCTCACGATTGGCAAGAACGTTGGGATCGGACCTGCTGTGAAGATATTGACCTCCCATCACCACGAATCCGGCCGCGGCGTTCCGGTCTTGCATGCGCCGCTCGATTTTGCGCCCGTGTTGATCGATGACGATGCGGATCTAGGCCTTGGATCGATTGTCCTGCCGGGGGTTACGGTTGGGAGGGGCGCCGTCGTCGGTGCCGGGGCCGTCGTCACGCGTGATGTTCCGCCCTACGCCGTCGTCGCAGGGGTTCCGGCCCGAATCCTACGCATGCGCTGAACCAGGACCGGTTTGGTAGCTCCTCGATTCACAACTTCGCTGGCTCTTCGACGGCTCCGGGATCTGCGGTGCGTGGTTTTTCCCGCGGGTTCGTTTTACCCGGATGGGGGCGGTCTTTGCCTGGTTTTTTCGTCCGCGGCGCCAAGGTCGGCTCTAGGCTGATGGTTTCTTCGCGATCGCGATCCAGCACCAACGAAAGGGACGCCGTTTCGAAGCCTTCCTTACCGATGGAAAGGTTCACCGGCGTTTCGGCCGTTGCCATATCTCGCCGCAGGGGTGTGAGGCCTAACGATGCCCCTGTGTCAGTGTTTTTCACCGTGGCGCCCGCCGGGGACGTGGTCAGCGTCAGACGCACCATCTTCCGCGGCGGAGGAACCACGGCCTTTGGGGCCGGGGTCACCGCGGCGCTGCTCAGGACTGTCGCTGCAGGAGACTCGGTCGGTTTCTTCCCGGACAACGCCACCACTGACACGACAGCCAATGCAGCGGCGGCCCCTCCCACCCAAATCACAGCGCTCCGCCGTTTCCTTGGGATGGTCCTGGCCTCGCCGGTCCCATCGCTCAGGGTTCCCGGCGGGGTGCGCGTGAAGGGCTCCGTTGCCCGTGGCATGTTCGCACCCCCGACCGGGGTTGGTGTGGCCATCAGGGTTTCTCGGCTGGCATCCGGTGACGACGACCCCGCCTTGATCAGCCCCGCCCCGGCGACGTGTTTCAACATCGCCATCAGCTCGGCCATGGAAGCAAACCGCTGCTCGGGCCGCTTCGCCAGACACTTCAGAATGAGCTGTTCAAACGGCTCGGTGACGGCGGGGTTCAGCGCCCGCGGGGATGGCGGCGGTTGGTTGAGGTGCATGTTCACCAATTCGCCGAAACCTTCCGAGAAAAACGGCGGACGCCCCAGGGCCATTTCGAACAGGATGCACCCCAGCGAATAGATATCGCTGCGCAGGTCTAGCTCTTTGGTGCCCAAACACTGTTCGGGCGACATGTAGACGGGCGTTCCCATCATCATGCCGGTTCGGGTCCGCACCGAATCACCTTTTCCCTGGGTTTGCAGTTTGGCAATGCCGAAATCCAACACCTTGATGTGTTCCCGGCCAGGCTCGGTCATGTCAGGCACCACGAACAGATTGTCAGGCTTCAGATCGCGGTGGACGATCCCCTTGCGGTGGGCGGCGCTGAGGGCCGATGCCGCCTGATACGCGAATTCAAACAGGTCACGCAGGGGCACGCCGCTATGCCGCCGAATCCGCGCCGACAAGGGCTCGCCCTCTAGGTATTCCATCACCAAATACGGAATCCCGTCGCTGGTGGTCCCCGAATCCAGGATCTCGATCAGGTTCGGGTGCCGAATGGCGTTGGCCGCGCGGGCCTCATTCAAAAACCGCCCCAGCAGTTGCGAATCTTTGTTGAATTCGCCGTGCAACACCTTGATCGCCACCTTGCGACCGATTTCAGGGTGTTCCGCCAGATAAACAGCGCCCATGCCCCCTTCGCCCAAAAGCGACAGTACCTGGTAGTTGCCAAAACGTTTGCCAATCACGGGTAGCTACGGCCTAGCCTAATGGGCCTGCGGCGATTCAAGCCGGTACAGCAAAGCGCCCTCCAGCAGTTGACCACCGATCACCGTCATTCGTGCATGGGTCACGCTGCGGGCCTTCCCCAATCCGGACGCGCGCAACAACTCTGCGGCGGGATGGGGCTGGGTAGATAGGGCAGAACTCATCAGCAGGATGTCCTGGGCCGCTTCCCGTTGCTCTTTATTTTCTATCATTCCAAACCCGTCGACGAGGCCCTGGGCAAACTCACGCGGCCCCCTTTCGACGTCGGAATTGGCATCCAGGATCAGCCGCCATGAATCCTGTTCGCCGTCCAGCAACCACAACGCAGCGCGAAGCGGAACGCCCGCTTTGTCGGCAGCCGCCACGATCCAGTCCCCCGCGTCTACTTGTTCTGTTACCAGCGCTGTTTGACCCATGGAAGGACCCCGTTAATTGTGCTGTCGATCGCGTCGAGGAAGCCCTCAGCGGAAATCCGTTTGCATCCTGAAGCGTAGCGCAGTTGTTCAGACCAATCCTTCACAACCGTCCACGACACTAGATGGGCCTGACTTTCCTTCAAGGCCCCTTCCAATTGAGCCAGTTTCAGGAGGGCAGCCAGGTTGTGGACGTGTACTTCCTTGACCACATTCGGAGGCAGCAAGGTGTGTGCCGGAAAATTCTTCAAGATCACCGCTTTTAACGCACACTCAACGGCGTACCCGGCAAGGCAGCGGGCGCCGTCAAACTCGTTGCCCGCGACAAGGCAGCGTGCTTCACGCAGGCGCAGTTCCGCCAGTCCTTCGAAGTCGATTTTTGAGGTGCCCGGTTCCATCTAGCGCGGGGGAATATAACGCATCCCCAGCCCCCAGCCCCCAGCCGGTCGACTATGTCATAACTCCCCACGCGATCGCCGCAGCAGAGGCCAGCCGACCCGGTTTCAGAACGATCCACGATGCGGGCGATGTAGCAGATCGCGGTTTTGAAGTCAGCGTTACATTTGTAAGAAATGTAACGCTGTCACCGTTTTTTGAGCCACCAATCGCTATCTGTGCGTCTAACAACGCTGGTGGGGTTTGCCTGGACGGCACTCGGGCGAATCAGCCCGGAAAGACGAACCCTACGAAGCTAGGGCTGTTGCCCGTAGTCGGGGTGGTTCCCTTGAGGATCAGCTTCCCATCGGCCTGGTTGATCTCGAACACGACGACGGCGCCTGGGCTGTCGAAGTTCGCCGTGATGAGGTACTTGCCGGTTGGGTCGACCGCGAAGTCGCGGGGGGTTCTGATGGCGCCGCCGCCCGTCTCGTGTCCCACCAGGGTCAGGCGCCCCGTCGCTTCGTTGACGGCGAAGATGCCGATGCTCTTGTGCCCACGGTTAGATTCATAGACGAACTTCCCCGAAGGGTGAACGGCGATGTGCGCGGGTGAGTTTGAAGGCGATGTTTCGGGGACGGCGGGCAGGGTCTGTGGTTCCGACAGCAGGCCCGTCTTGGCATCGTAAAGCATCGAGATCATCATGTTGCTGGCCTCGCCCGCGACGTAGGCGTATTTGCCAGATGGATGGAAGGCCATGTGACGGGGAAATGGCGCGGCGGCGGTCGGTGGGTTGTTGGGCGTCAACTTGCCCGTCGTAGCGTCGAATACAAATTGCGCGATGTAGTTGGACTCGGGGCATGGGATGAACAGGTATTTGCCGGTGGCGTCGGAAATCGCCATGTGGGCGTGCATTCCAGGCATGAGCATTTGAGAAACATCCCCCACCGCGCCGGTACCCGTGACGACGGGCAGCACCGACGCCGTGTTGTTGCTCCACGAGGCAATGAAGATCCATTTCCCGCTTGGATGCACGCTGATATGGGTCACCTCACCCGATACCACTTGGTTGATTTTGCTGAGGGCCCCGTTGGTGGGGTCGATCTTGTATGCGACGACATTGGTGCCGGCTCCCG
>JAYUUT010000151.1:0-7362 GCA_043754455.1 Myxococcales bacterium | reverse complement strand
GGCTTTATCCGATCCTTGGTCCCTGACAACTACCGCAGCGACTACGACAGGATCGCGACCGGGATCGATCGGGGCCTTTCGGGCGTCATTCGCGGACAGTTGATGATTTGTTTGATCAACGGTGTCCTGACGTACATCGGCCTTCAGATTTTCAAGGTCAAATATTCATTGCTGTTGGCTGGGGTGGCCGCGGTCATGAGCCTTGTCCCGATCTTCGGATCGATCATGTCCACGCTTCCGATTCTTGCGGTGGCGTTGGTATCGTCAGGGAGGTTCGACCTGCTGCAGGGCCTTTACATAACGCTATGGATCATAGGCATTCATCTGGTCGAGGCGAACTACCTGAATCCGAAAATAATGGGAGACGCCGCCAAGATCCATCCCGTTCTGGTGGTCTTTGCGTTGATAGCGGGCGAACACACATACGGGTTTGTGGGCGCGCTTTTCGCAGTTCCCGTGGCGTCTATCATTCAGACGCTCTTCGTTTATTTCAGACGCCGCAATTTCGTTCGGCCCTGACGGTGTAGGACAGGTGCATACAAGTCAGGGTGACGGTGGCGCGCACAACAGAACGAAGGCGTCAAATTTCGGCAACTTTCTGATTGACAGTCTGTGACAGGTCTTGTTAGCGTCCCGGGCGCTCAGGCGACCCATAACCACGCAATACCACTAGGAATTCAGCATTCTGGGCAGCAGCAAATACTTCGGAGTTTTGGCCATCTTGGGAATATCGACCACCTTGGTTTCAACAGCAGGGATCACCGGATTGGTGATGTCGGCGGGGTGCGCGTCCCGCCCGAAGCGCGAACCTGATCAGTCGATGGCGCTGTATCAACTGGGCGTCGAGAATTTTCGGAACCGCAGGGTCGAAGCTGCGATCGAAGAACTAGACAAGGCCGTCAAGGCCGATCCCGAGAACGCCGATGCCTACAATATGCTGGGACTTATCGCCCTAAATCAAGGGCACGACTATGTGATGCAGGTCGAATCGGTGGATTGTTTGAAGGGCCGCGATGCTGAAATGGTGCGGTCGGATTCGGTGCGAAAATTCCGTGAGGCGGATGCGCATTTCCGAAAGGCCCTGGTGTTGCGTCCCCAGTTTCCCGAGGCCTCGAACAACCTTGCTGTGGCGTTGCTTCAGCTTCAGGAATGGGATGGGGCGATCTTGGCGTCTTTGACGGCGCTTAAGGATCCGACCTATACGCAGCCCGAGGTGGCCCGGGCCAACTTAGGATGGGCCTATTATCAGAAGAAGGACCTGCAGAATGCCTGGAAGGAACTTCACGAAGCCACATCGAGGGCTCCTAATTTCTGCGTGGGGCGCTACCGGATGGCGAAGATTTATGTCGATCGTGGCGACGTGGATCAAGCCGCTGCCCACATAGATGCTGTGGTTGCGGACGAAACACGTTGCAATATCCAGGAGGCTTTTCTTCTGGCCGGGATGGTTCATCAGAGACGAAAAGACGCCCAGCGAGCAAAAACTTTGTTCGAACGCTGCGCCGGCATGGCTTCCCGAAGCTGCGTGGCGAACGAGTGTCGACGATATGCGCAGCTGGTTCACTGAGGGAAATGCGGTGATGGAAAAACAACATTTTGGTAGCCTTCTTCGTGGAACCCGGGAACGGCGATCCGTGTCACTGGCTGACGTCGCCGATCGAACGAAGGTGGCGCCGTCGATGCTTCAGCTGATTGAATCCGGCGAGCTGAACGGGCTGCCGGCGGACGTGTTCGTCCGAGGCTTCATTCGCAGTTACGCGCGCACCCTAGGGATTTCGCACGAAGAACCGTTAGGGCTCTTTGATCGTGCGGTTGAAACGAGGCGTCTTGCGGACGAGGCCAAATTCACGCAACCCCAGCTTCCTGCGTTGGACGATGAAGCGGCGCAGTCTCGAAAGGGCAGGGGGCTGGCGGTCTTTGTGATCATTGTGTTGGTCATTGCCACCATCACGTGGTCGTTGTTCTTGCGGCAGCCTCCACAATCAGGCGAAAGCCTCAGCATCGGACCGGCACCGGGCTCCGCGCCCGCGGCAACGGGCTAAAGGATTCCGGGCGGGCATGCATGCGGAACGTCGTCACGACATCCGCAGTGATTCTGCGTGCGACAAATTTTGGGGAAGCTGACAAGGTCGTTTCGTTCCTGGGGCGCACGACGGGCAAGGTAAACGCCCTGGCCAGGGGCGCACGCAAAAGCAATCGGCGTTTTGCGGGGGGTCTGGGGTTGGGTGCCGTTGGCGAGGCGGATATTCGCGAACGGGAGGGCGCCGATCTGGCGCTGTTGGAAGGGTTCGAGACGAGTGCGGCGAACATCGAACTGGGGTCCGACCTCGGCCGTACGGCGCACGCGGCCTATGCCCTTGAGCTGTGTGACCGCCTCTGTCCGTCGCGACATCCGGAACCCGAAGTTTTTGATCTGGTGGTGGATTTTTTGGCCCGGCTTCTGGCACGCGGGGCCCGGGTGGAACGCATCCGCGGTTTTGAACTGGGACTTCTGCGCGCGTTGGGCCTCGGCCCACTGTTGAAGGAATGTGCGGGTTGTGGTCGATCAGATTTCGGCGCTGAGGTCGTGCGATGGCTGCCTCAGGAGGGCGGAATCGTATGTGGGGCCTGCGCCACGAAGGGAACGGCCTTGTTTCCGGCGGTTCGCTGCGCGCTGGCAAAATTGGACGGGGCAGATTTGGAATCTACCGAATCACTTGTGCTGTCGCGGGAGGAAAATGCAGGTTGCCGTGAAGCCTTGCTGGAACTGCTGCGCGGACACATCCCCGGGCCGATGCGGTCGCTTGATTTTATTGAAAAGCTTCGCGGCTGACCTGGCAAAAAAATTATCGCTGGATCAGCTCGATTTTATAGCCGTCCGGATCGACCGCGAAGGCAATGACAGTGGTCCCGTGTTTCATGGGCCCCGGCGCGCGGGTGATGGTTGCGCCGGCTTTGCGGATGTTGTCACAGGCGGCGTGGATATCGTCGACGCCAATGGCGATGTGCCCAAACCCGGTGCCGACATCGTAATGATCCACGCCGTAGTTGTAGGTCAGTTCGATAGCCGTGTGTGTGTCCTCGGGGCCGAAGCCGACGAAGGCCAGCGTGAACTTCCCGTCGGGATAATCCCGTTGCCGAAGCAGGGTCATGCCCAACACCTTGGTGTAGAAATCTAGCGACCGCTGCAGGTTGCCGACCCGAATCATCGTATGGAGGATGCGCATGGCGGTTTTTCGCACAGGCCCGTTGGGGTTGCCAGGCCGCCGCCGCGGGGTAAAGTCCGCGCCCCATGCCAGCCAGCAGCCTAGAATCCATCGTCAGCCTCAGCAAACGCCGTGGTTTCGTCTTCCCTTCATCCTCCGTTTACGGTGGATTGGCCAGCACGTGGGACTACGGGCCCCTGGGCGTTGAGCTGAAAAACAACGTCAAACGCGCGTGGTGGAAGTCGGTGGTCCACGATCGGGAGGATATGGAAGGTCTGGATGCCGCCATCCTGATGAACCGGCTGGTGTGGCGGTATTCCGGACATGAAGCGACGTTTTCGGACCCGATGACCGATTGTAGGGCTTGCAAGACACGGCCGCGCGCGGATCACCTGTTCAAGTCGCAAAAAGGTCGAGATCCCGTGGGGATTGACGAAATCAACAGCCTGATAGCCGCCAAAGATCTAGCCTGTCCGAAATGTGGGTCCAAGGATCTGACGCCCGCCCGCCCCTTCAACCTGATGTTCAAGACATCAATGGGCGCGGTTGACACGGGGGACGAGGCCGGGATGGTCTACCTGCGCCCGGAAACCGCGCAGGGCATGTTCGTGAACTTCGGGAACGTCATGGACACGATGAGGCGAAAATTGCCCTTCGGCATCGCCCAGATCGGCAAGGCGTTTCGCAATGAAGTGACGCCGGGGAATTTTACCTTTCGAACGCGCGAGTTCGAACAGATGGAAATTGAATATTTCGTCAAGCCGGGCGAGGACGAGGCCGCGCACCAGATGTGGATTGACGCCCGCATCGATTGGTACATGAACCTAGGGATGCATAAGGACAACTTGGCGGTCCGCGAACAGGCCAAACACGAACTGGCCCACTATGCCAAACGCTGTGTGGATCTGGAATACCGGTTCCCCATGGGGTTTTCGGAACTGGAAGGTATCGCAAACCGGACCGATTTCGACCTGAAGGCCCATAGCCGGGGCGACAGCAACCCCGATTCGGTCACGGGGCTGACGTATTTCGATCCCGAAACGAAACAACACATTGTTCCTTATGTCATCGAACCGTCCGCTGGGGCTGACAGGGCAACGCTGGCGTTCCTGTGCGACGCGTACGAAGACGCCTTGGTCAAGGCCCCTGGGGCCGACGAGGTCGCGAAATTGAAGGAACTGGTCGAAAGTTTCGTGAAGTCTGCGGCCAAACGCGAAAATCTGGACAAGGACATCAAGGATCGTCTGGTGACCGAGGGCGAGGCCTGCGCCAAAGATCTGCCGGACAGCCTGCCACGCCTGATGGCGCTGATGGACGATCCGGACGCCAACCGGATTGAGGTGATGAAAAAGCTGCGCGGGGTCGGGCAAAAGGTGGCCGAGGACCACACCCGGACGGTCCTGCACCTGGATCCCCGGCTGGCACCCATCAAGGCGGCCGTGTTCCCCCTAAAGAAGAACGACCCCCGCCTGGTCGATTTGGCGCGTGGTCTGCGCAAGGAAATCCAGCAAAATGGCGTCCGGACCGTCTACGACGACACCGGGGCCATCGGGAAGCTGTACCGAAGGCAGGACGAAATCGGGACCCCGTGGTGTATTACGGTCGATTTTCAGACCATTGAGGACGGGACCGTGACGGTTCGCGACCGGGACACCATGCAGCAAGAACGCCTCCCGGCGTCCGAACTTCCGAATTTGTTCAGCACCAAGTTGCGCTAAGGGCTTTTCAACGTCCCCGGTCCTTGATAAACATCCCGTCCTCCCATGGCATCCCTCAGCAAATCTGGAACCAAGAACAAGAAGCCCGCAGCCAAGGCCAAGGCAGCAAAGGCAAAGCAGACCAACGGCGTGAAGGCCCGCCACAGCAACGGCGTGAAAGCCAAATCCGCGCCGAAAGTCACGGCAGGGGCGAAAAAACGCACCTATTTCTTCGGCGGCGGAAAGGCCGACGGAAACATGGGGATGAAAAATCTCCTTGGTGGAAAAGGCGCCAATCTGGCCGAAATGGTCAAAATCGGCGTGCCGGTCCCTCCCGGCTTCACCATCACCACCGAGGTCTGCACCGAGTTCTATACCGGGGGCCGCAAGCTGCCCAAGGGCCTGAACGACGAGATCAAGACGCAGATCGCTAAAATGGAGAAGGTCGCGGGCGCCAAGTTCGGCGACGTTGAGAACCCTCTGCTTGTGTCGGTGCGCTCGGGCGCCCGGGCGTCGATGCCGGGCATGATGGACACCATCTTGAACCTGGGCCTGAACGAGAAAACCGTGGCGGGGCTGGCCCGAAAGTCCGGCAACGAACGGTTTGCTTATGACAGCTACCGTCGTTTTATCGCCATGTACGGCGACGTCGTGATGGGCCTGAAGCCCGAAAACAAGGAAGATCACGATCCTTTCGACCAGATCCTGGCCGACAAGAAAAAGGCCAACGGCGTCAAGGTCGATTCCGATCTGTCGGCAAAGGCGTTGAAGGAATTGGTCGCCGAATTCAAGGCGGTCATTGTTGCAAAGGTGGGCGTTGCCTTCCCCGAAGATCCTTATGTTCAGCTTCAGGGCGCCATCATGGCGGTGTTCCAGTCCTGGCAGAACGATCGGGCGAACCTGTACCGCCGCCTGAACAACATCCCCGTCGAATGGGGCACAGCGGTCACGATCCAGGCCATGGTGTTCGGCAACAAGGGCACCGATTCGGCGACGGGCGTGTGTTTCACGCGCAACCCTGCGACCGGTGAAAATGAATTCTACGGTGAATTCCTGATCAACGCGCAGGGCGAAGACGTGGTGGCCGGCATCCGGACACCGCAGAAGATCGAGGAATTGGGCAAGGTCATGCCCGCCGCCTACAAGCAGTTGCTGGGCATCCGCAAGACCCTGGAAAAACACTACCGGGACATGCAGGACATCGAGTTTACGGTCGAGAACAACGTCCTTTATATGTTGCAGTGTCGCAACGCCAAGCGAACCGGGTTCGCAGGGGTTCGCATTGCGGTCGAAATGGTGGACGAGAAGCTAATTTCGAAGAACGAGGCCCTCGGCCGCGTTGAACCAGAAGCGCTGAACCAGTTGCTGCGCCCCGTGTTCTTGCCGGCGGCAAAGGCGCTGGCGACCAAGGAAGGGCGCGTTTTGGGCAAGGGCCTTCCCGCGGGCCCAGGGGCTGCAACCGGGAAGATCGTTTTCTTTGCCGATGAAGCCGAAGCCAAGGCGGACAAAGGTGACAAGGATCTGATCCTGTGTCGGCACGAAACCAGCCCCGAAGACATTCGCGGCATGAACGCCTCGCTGGGCTTCCTAACCGCGTTTGGCGGTATGACGTCCCATGCTGCCCTTGTCGCCCGGCAGATGGGCAAGGTCTGTATCGTTGGCTGTGAAGTGGTCAGTTTCGATTACCACAAGCGGACCATGACTGTGAACATGGCCAAGGGTGGCACGAAGGTGCTTAAGGAAGGGGATTGGATCTCCATCGACGGATTCACTGGTGAAGTGATCGAGGGGCGCGTCGATACCACCCCTTCGGAGGTCATCCGGGTTCTGATCGAAAAGAACCTGGCCCCGGCTGAGGCCCCCACGTACCAGCGATATGCCAAACTGATGGGCTGGGCGGATGGCGTGCGGAAATTGCGGGTTCGCGCGAATGCGGATCAGCCTGATCAGGCAGAGGCCTCGGTGGCCTTCGGCGCCGAAGGGATCGGCCTGTGTCGGACCGAACATATGTTCTTCGGCGATGGCAAGATCGGTCCGATGCGCGAAATGATCGTGGCTGAAAACGAACAGGAACGGCGCGCTGCCTTGGCGAAGCTGTTGCCGTTCCAGCGCGAGGATTTTGCTGGGATCTTCCGGGCCATGAAGGGCATGCCCGTCACCATCCGGACGCTGGATCCCCCCTTGCACGAATTTTTGCCCCACGACGAACAAGGCATTGCTGATTTGGCACGCGCGACCGGCAAGTCGATCGAGACGATCAAGTCGCGGATTGCTGATCTTCACGAATCGAACCCGATGTTGGGACACCGTGGTTGCCGATTGGGCATCTCGTATCCCGAGATCACCGAGATGCAGGTGCGGGCCGTCTTCGAAGCGGCGGTTATTGTCGCCAAAGAAGGCATCAACATCGAACCCGAAGTGATGATTCCCTTGGTCGGCACGAAGAAGGAACTCGATCTGCAGACCGCGCTAACGCGGAA
>JAYUUT010000150.1:0-32856 GCA_043754455.1 Myxococcales bacterium | reverse complement strand
CCACGGGGCTTGGGGTGCGAAGTTAACCGGGGCCGGCGGCGGCGGTGCGGTCATCGCCCTGCCCGCGCCGGGCCGATCGGGGGATATCATTAGCGCGTGGCGGGCGGAAGGATTTGATGGTTTCGTCACCGAAATCGGGGGCGGCGGATGATCTGCCGCGCCCGCGCCGGCACCAACATTGCCCTTGTGAAATATTGGGGCAAACGCGACGCCGTGCTGAATCTCCCGGCCGCGGGCAGCCTGTCCTTGACGCTGAAGGGGCTGGACACCATCACCTCCGTGCAGTTCATCAACGGACGGGGCACAACCGATCGTGTGTTTGAAGCTGACATACCAGCGGGTGACACCTTCGCGCGCCGGACGACCAAATTTTTGGATCTGGTGCGACAACAAGCCGGCATCAGCACCGCTGCGGAAGTGCGCACGCGAAATTCGTTTCCCACAGGAGCGGGCCTGGCGTCGTCGGCATCGGGGTTTGCCGCCCTGGCTTTAGCGGCAACGCGGGCCGCCGGATTGATCCTGTCCCCTGATGAACTGTCCGTGCTGGCCCGGCGGGGATCGGGATCAGCCGCGCGATCTATTTTTGGTGGATTTGTGCAGATGGATCCTGGCACACGTCTAGACGGAACCGATGCCCATGCACATCCGATCTTGGACCCCGCCGCCTGGGACATACGCCTTGTCGTGGCCGTGACCACGCGCGCGCCCAAAGACGTGGGGTCCACCGACGCCATGGAACACACGACGCGCACATCGCCCTATTACGCCGCGTGGATTGAATCAGTGCCACACGACCTTTCGGCTGCCTGTACGGCCATTGCGTCCCGTGATCTATCGCTGCTGGGTGCTGTGGCCGAACGAAGCGCGCTGCGGATGCACGGATCCGCCATGGCGGCCGATCCCGGCGTGCTGTATTGGACCGCCCCCACGCTGGCGGCGATGCTGGCCGTAAAAGATCTGCGGCGTCAGGGCGTGGCCGTGTTTTTCACAATGGACGCGGGGCCCCACGTCAAGGCGTTGTGCCACACCGCAGACGCCGACAACGTGCGTTCCCGACTGCTGGATGTACCGGGCGTTCTGGACGTCATCATCGCGCACCCAGGCCCCGGGGCCACCGTGGTCGACGGGCCATGAAATTTCCCCCCATCGCGATTGTCGGGCAGTCCTGCGTGTTGCCGGGGGCTTTGTCGCCCGATGAACTGTGGGACCTGGTCATCGCCGGGCGGACAGCGATTGCCCCAGTGCCTGATAGCCGCTGGGGCATCGAAAGGGGGTTGATGATGGCCGCCCCAGGGCAGCCCACGGCTGATCGCGTTCGCAGCGACGTCGGTGGGTATGTCAGCGGTTTTTCGCGCGTGTGGGATCCGTCCGGATTCGCCACCAGCGCCACTGAACTGGCGGGGCTTGATCCCCTGTTTCATTGGGTCCTGCATGTGGGACGGGACGCCCTTTTGTCGTCGCGGTTCGCGGGCGACAAGACGCGGGTGGGCGCCGTCATCGGCAACCTTTCGTATCCATCCGAATCGCTGTCCGGTTTCGCTGAACAAACTTGGCTGCGCACCTTGGGCAAAGTTGGCCAGGAGATAGAGGCCCACCTGGACCGCCCCGACGTGGATCCCCGCAACCGGTTCATGTCGGGGCTGCCGGCACATCTTTTGGCCCACGCGCTGGGGCTGGGCCTGGGCGGTTTCGCCATTGACGCCGCCTGCGCGTCGTCGCTGTACGCGATCAAATTCGCCTGCGACGCTCTTCACGACGGACGGGCGGATCTGATGCTGGCAGGCGCCGTGAACCGCGCCGACGATCTATTTATTCACGCGGGTTTCACGGCCCTGGGCGCCCTAAGCCCGACCGGCCAAAGCCGCCCGTTTCACGCCGACGCTGACGGATTGGTACCAGGGCAAGGCGCGGCTATGTTAGCGCTACGGCGGCTAGACGATGCCGAACGCGACGGGAATCCGATTTTGGCTGTGATTCGCGGGATAGGATTGTCCAACGATGGTCGGGGGCGTGGGTTGTTGGTGCCAACACAGCCGGGCCAGGTGCGTGCGCTGCGCAGCGCCTACGAAGGATCAGGGGTTGCCCCAACAGAAGTGTCACTGGTTGAATGTCACGCCACCGGGACCCAGGTGGGCGATGCCGTCGAGATCCGCACGATGGCCGAAGTTTTTTCTGATGCGCACGATCCCGTTCCGATTGGATCGCTCAAGGCAAACCTCGGACACCTGATCACCGTCGCGGGGGCGGCGGGCCTTATCAAGGTGCTGGGGGCTTTACGGCATGGGCAACGTCCCCCTACCCCGGGCATCACGCAGCCAACCGCGGATCTGAATGGCACGCCGTTGCGGCTTTTGCACAAGGCCGAGACCTGGAACTGCCAAGGCCCCCGTCGTGCCGCTATCAGCGCCTTCGGTTTCGGCGGCAACAATGCCCACCTGATCGTGGAAGAAGCACCCACGCGACGATCCCCCGTCCGCGCTTCCCATTCAGCCCCAAGCCCCGCATCCCCCATTGCCATCGTGGCCCTAGGCGCCCGCGTCGGCAGCGGAACGAATCTCGCCGCCTTCATCACGGCAGTCACCGCTGATCCTGCCCCCGCCCTCGATTTGGCCGCGTCGTCTATCAACATTTCAATGACGGCCCTGCGGTTTCCCCCCAAAGATCTGGAGGAAACCCTGCCCCAGCAACTGTTGCTGTTTGCCGCCGCCCAAGAAGCAATGGCCACGGCCGGGGCGTTGCCGCTTTTGCGCACGGGTGTGTTTATCGGCATGCAGTGCGATCCGGAAATCGCCCGTCACGGGGCACGCTGGCGCCTAGGGGCTTGGGCATACGCGCTGGGGGCCTCAGAATCGTGGTTGGTTGCCGCACGCAACGGCTTTGTGCCGCTGCTGGGCGCAGCGGGTGTGGTGGGCGCGATGCCGAACATCCCCGCGAACCGGTTAAGTAGCCACTATGATCTGGGCGGGCCCAGCCTGACCGTGTCCGCCGAAGAACTGTCGGGCCTACGGGCGCTGGAACTGGCGCAACGGGCCTTGGCGGCAGGAGACATCGATGCCGCCGTGGTGGGCGCCGTAGATCTATGCGCCGATCCCGTCCATCAGACAGCGGCGACATCACTATCAAAATCGCCCGGCGGCGATGCGGCGGTTGTGCTTGTGCTGCGCCGTTTGCAAGACGCACGTCGCGAAGGCGCGCACGTCATGGCCACCCTCGGGCTGTGCGAAGGGATGGGCATGCAAGTGGGCGATGGCCCTGGTGCCTGGGATGTGTCGGCATTGTTCGGACGTGCCCACGCAGCGGTGGGCCTGGTGCAGGTGGCGGCGGCGGTGGTGTTGTGTGATGAAGGGCGAATCTCGCGTGCCGAGATCAACGTTGAAGCCCTGGGAGACGCGCGCGCGCAAATCGCCGTCATGGCAAATCCTGGCAATGGGTCGCCACGCGCAAAAACGTTTAGCCCCGAACCTTGCCTCACCTTCCCCGCCCACGCGCCCCCCCCGTCTGTCCCACCACTTGGGGCCCCAAAAAGCCAACCGATGCCACCCGCCCCCATGCTGCCTGCTACATCGCAGCGCCCATCGGTTACAACTGGCAACGTCGCCATTGCGGTTTCACCCCGCCACCGTATGGCCGAAATTCATCGCGATTTTTTGGCGACGCAAACCGCGCTTCACGAAGCCTTCCTTGCTGGCCGAACCCGTACACTGAATTTGGCTTTGGGCCACAGCCCTGTTGGGTCGGTAAACGGCCCTTTACCCCCAAAGCCCCCCGCAGATCCCATAGCGCCGATTCAGTTTTCGCGTGCTGATCTTGAAATCCACGCCCGCGGCCGCATCAGCACCTTGTTTGGTCCCGCATTCCTTTCGCAAGACAAACACGTCCTGCAGGTCCGCATGCCTGAACCGCCGCTGCTGCTCTGCGATCGCGTGGTCGGGATCAAGGCCGACCCTGGATCTATGGGCCTTGGAACTGTGTGGACGGAAACCGACGTCCACCATGACAGTTGGTACCTAAACCGGGGGTTCATGCCCGCCGGCATCATGATCGAAGCAGGCCAGGCCGATCTGTTTCTGATCTCGTATTTGGGTATCGATGCCCTGAATCAAGGGCATCGTGCCTATCGGTTGTTGGGCTGCGAGCTGACCTACCACAATGGCCTGCCACGCCCCCCAGATACGCTTCGCTACGCCATCCATATCGACGGACACGCCAACCAGGGCGACGTGCGGTTGTTCTTTTTTCACTATGATTGCAGCATCAACGGTCGCCCGGCCCTCACGGTACGGCATGGGCAGGCCGGATTTTTCAGCAAGGACGAACTGGAAGGATCGGCGGGCGTGTTGTGGTCGCCCGAGCCAACCCGCGACCACGCGCGCGTCGATCCCCCGGTGGTGGCGCGGGTACCGAACACAGTGGATGCGAAGGCCGTGCGTGCGTTCGCCCAAGGGCAGCCGTACCACGCGTTCGGGCCTGGGTTCGAACGCAGCTTGACCCATGTTCGTTCGCCCGCCATTGCAGTGGGCGACATGTTGCTAGTCGATCACATCAGCACCTTGGATCCGAAAGGTGGCCCCTGGGGGCGCGGGTATTTGAAGGCCGTCACCCCGATCAGCCCTGACGACTGGTTCTTCGCAGGCCATTTCAAGAACGACCCGTGCATGCCAGGCACCCTGATGTTCGAAGGGTGTTTGCAGGCGATGGCCATCTACCTGGCGGCCCTTGGCACCACACTGGATCGCGATGGCTGGCGGTTCGAACCCGTGCCCGATGAACCCTACAAATTGCAGTGCCGGGGCCAGGTGCTGCCCACGTCGCAGGAATTGGTCTGCGAACTTTTCGTGGAAGAATTTCGCGCCGATCCCATTCCGACGCTTTACGCCGACCTGTTAGGGACCGTCGATGGTCGCAAGGCCTTTCACGCCCGCCGGGTCGGTTTGCAGTTGGTGCCCGACTGGCCCCTGTCAGATCGCCCGGCACTGTTGACGGCCGCCCCCGACCAACCGGTCAGCGCGGCGGTTGACGGGTTTGTCTTCAACTACCAGTCCCTGTTGGCCTGTGCCTGGGGCAAGCCATCGGACGCGTTCGGCCCCATGTACGCCCGTTTCGACGGCCACCGCCGGGTCGCCCGGTTGCCCGGGCCTCCCTACCATTTCATGTCCAACGTCACGCAGGTGACCGGCGACATCGGCGTCTGCGAACCTGGGGCCACCACCGAAATTACCTACGACATTCCTCCCGACGCCTGGTACTTCAGCGAAAACGGTCACCCCACCATGCCGTTCTGTGTGCTGCTGGAGGCAGTCCTTCAGCCCTGCGGGTGGCTGGCGTCTTATGTCGGCAGCGCGCTTTTGGGCGACGAAGATCTGTCGTTCCGCAACCTTGACGGCAAGGGCCGCGTCCTGTGCGAACTGCCCCCCGGCACCGAATCTTTGCGCACCCGCGTGAAGCTGCAAACCGTGTCGCGATCGGGCAGCATGATCATTCAAACCTTTGAAGTCCGCTGTTTCGCTGGGGATACCCCGGTCTATGATCTGGAAACCGCATTCGGTTTTTTCCCCAAGGACGCCCTGCGAAATCAGGTTGGACTGCCCACAACCCCTGCCCAGCGCGCCCTTTATGATAGCCCCGCGAACGTCCACCTGACCCCCCACGACCGCGCCGCAACATCCCCCCGGCTGCCCGGCCCCATGTTGCTGATGCTGGACAGGGTGACTGTGTTCGACCCGCAGGGCGGCCCCGCCGGACTGGGATTTGCGCGCGCCGAAAAAGATGTCCGCGCCGACGAGTGGTTCTTTAAGGCGCATTTTTTTCAAGATCCCGTGCAACCCGGATCGCTGGGCATCGAAGCGATGCTGCAGTTGTTGCAATTCACCATGCGACAACAGGGAATGGCGTCCGGCCTGCGCAACCCCCGGTTCGTCCCCATCGACCTAGATCGTGAATTTTCGTGGAAATACCGCGGCCAGGTCGTTCCCGAAAATCAGATCATCACGACCACCCTAGAAATAACCGCGAAGGGTCGTGATGGAAACGGCGTTTTTGCGGTTGCAGACGCGTCGCTGTGGATTGATGGCAAACGCATCTATCAGGCCACGGGCCTAGGCATGCGCATCGTCGATGAATCCACCGACGCCGCCTACAGCGCCCCCGATCTGGTGCCGCAGGTCGCTTCATTCTGGCGCGGATGGTTCAACGCGGCCCCATTGCCTGTCGAGGACATTCACCGCGCCCTCGTGACCCGATTTCTTCGCACGGTCCACGTCCATGCCTCTCAGGATCTGAAGCAATACGGCCCGGGGGGGGTGATCTTCCTGGCGAATCACCAGACCCGCATTGAATCCACCATCTTCGGCATCGTCGCATCTGCCTTGATGGGTGCGCCTGTCCTGATCATGTCGACACAGGAAAACCGTCAGCACTGGCTGGAACTGCTGATGCAGCACACGTTTTCCTATCCGGGCCTGCCCAACCCCCAGATACCCCGGTTCGTCGATCGCAGCGATACGTCGTCTATGCCGGGCATCATCGATGGCCTCGCCGCCGAGATTTCACAAACGGGTCGCAGCCTTCTGGTCCATGTCGAAGGCACCCGATCGCTGTCCTGTCGCCAGCCCGTCGAACGCATGTCCAGCGCTTTCATCGATTTGGCCATATCCCTGGATCGTCCCATCATTCCCGTTCGATTCACCGGCGGCCTGCCCGTCATCGCCCTTGATGAACGCGCGGAATTCCCTGTCGGGCTGGGGCAGCAAGATATGCACCTAGGCCCCGCCCTAACCCCCACAGCCTTGGCAGCCCTGCCCTACCGCGATCGACGCACCTCCGTCCTTGCCGCCATCAACGCCCTTGGCCCCGCGGCCGCTGACGAACAGCCCCTGCCCCCCGATTCTACGTTTGAATCCCGCGTTAGAACCTGGATGACGGAGACAAGCGTCCCCTTCGGCCACGCGGTTTTCCACGAAATCCTGCGCGATCTGCCCGATCCGTGCCCTGCCATTGCCGGATTTTTGCGGGGCGAACCGACAAAGGGTCAAGACCGTGAATGGTTTGCGGAACTGGGCCGGCGGCTGCGCGGGGACTAATGTTATAGGCAAGCGCCCGTCAGCGCCCAAGAACGACATCCACTCCGCCCATGACTTGGGCCAGCTTCTTCGGCGGAAGTTTGCCAATACGATCTGCAAGAAGAACACGATCGACTGTGAGGATCTGAGAAGCGTTTGCCACAGACTCCTTTGTCAATCCTGTGACGTCTGCGGACATGACCACACTTCCGGGTGCCCCTGCCCATGCCAGATTGCTGGTCACCGGAACGCACACAACCGTCGCAATCCGGCTCCGATTTAGAGAATTCCCTTGCACAATCACTACTGGCCGACGGAATCCCGGCCCTGACCCGATCGGCGCGGGAAGGTCGGCCCACCAAATCTCTCCCTGTGAGATCTCTACCATTCGGTCTGCTTAAGGATCCGACGCGCAGCTGCGCTCACAAATGGGTCGGTCGGCTCATCGAGCTGATCCACGACTCGATTCATAGCCTCGGTCACCTCGTCTGGCGCGTGCCGGGCGAGGTATTCCGAAAGAGCGTCCGCGTAGAGTTGGCTGCGCGACTTCTTTGCGCGACGCGCATACTTCTCGGCGTCGCGAAAGATATTGTCGGGAAGGGAAATCGCGGTCTTCATACTTTTAGTATAACCGCGCTCCCTCGTCGGGCAAGACCCTTCCTAGTGCCCGTCGTCAAAGCGATTCCACGAGGAATCCGGCTAACGTTACGGCGTTTCGGCGGTGCATAGACAGATCGGCTGCCCCTTTCATATCCCGCAGATCAATTCAAAATTGCGTTTGCGGCAGATCCCTTCGGTACTATTTCCTGGCGTTTTCAGCACGCAGGACTGACCAACACCGCAACCCGGCCCTACGTTGCTGTCGGTGTTGCAGGCTTGGTTGTCGCCCGATTTCTCGACACAAATCCCGGGTTTGTTGTGGTTGGGATCATTGATGCGCTGACAAGTCCGACCGGCTTCACAACCAACCGTCAACCCCTCGTTGGGCCCGGTGACCAGCCGGCCGCAGGATTCCCCCACCCGCGCGAAGGGAATCTTCCGACAGGTCCCCATCCCCGCGTCCATCGGGACCTGGAAACAAAACAAGCCGATACGACCGTCACAGTCCGCCAAAGTCCGAAGATTGCGATCACAGGCAGCCCCTTCGGTCGGGACCAGACTGGCACAAATGCCATCGGCAATTGCCACGCGTTTTTCATAAACGATGCCTACACAAGACAGGCCGATCAGACAGCGCCGGTCGGATACGTTACACGCCTGACCTTCCGCGGCCGTTCGTTTGCGACATACCCCATCGACCCCGTTCATCCGATCGAATCCCGAACACGATGCCGCAGCGTCGCAGCGAAGCACGTCGTTGCACGGCTGCCCATCGACCACAAAACGCGCACAAACTCCCGTCGGCGCCATCACATCCATCACGATCTCGCGTTTGCAATAGTACCCCCGCAGGCAATCATTGGGTGAATCACAGCTTCCACCGTCGGCCCGCCTGGCGGCGCATTTTCCACACTCCTTGGCGGCGGGAATGTCGCAATAGGAATTCCCGCACTGGTTGTTGGAAATGCACACAGCCCCGGGCGCGAACTGGCCTTTTGAATAGGCACATTCCGGTGGGTCGGGGCCCGCCACACGGTCGTCACAGGACTGCCGTTCCGTGGCCACAGAACAGGCCTCGGCATAGGCGGGCGAGTTGCCGCTGCCCGTGCGGGTGATACTTTCGAAACAGATCTGTTCTTGATCGGCCAGACAGTTGTCTATCGACCCAAAATCTCGGGCAATGGCAAACCCCTTGGTGCACTCATCTAATTTTTTGCAAAGCACCCGGGCCTTGACCTTACACACACGGGCCGCCTCGACGGCCAAATCCCCATCGGCCGGCTGTCGGCACGCGCCCGCCCCCAAAAAATGGGCGGTCAACAGCAGGATCACAGGGCGGCCGATCACAATGATCTAGGATACCTCAAACGGGCCATGCGCCATTGGACCCCGGGATTGATGACTAACCCTTAGCGCGCGCCTCCGACAACAACTGATTCCAATCATTCGGAGGATGTCCGCTTTGCAGCATCTTTCGGAAAACCCGGTAGGCGTCGTCGCTGCTTTCGTACGCACGCTTGGTGTCATCGTCGTTGACCCAAGCGAACACGATCACCTTGCTCGCCGCGTGGAAACGGAAGAACAGCCGGTATTGCTGGAAGAATTTGGCACGAAACCAATGCTTGTGACTGTCGCCAAGGGCGTTTCCTTGCCGATATTCCGGTCGTGTCGGGTCCTGCGGGATTAGGTCGAAGGCTAGCTTGGTAATCGCCGCCAGGCGCTTCGTGGCATTTTTTTTCACATACCCATCGGGGTCTTTTCTCTTGAGCGCCTCAACCCGCAGAGTCAACGCTTCAACTTGGGAGACGAACAGCGGATGGGCGAACACCGTCCAGCCGTTCACGACCAAGGTCATGGACCTGCCCGCGCTCATTCATCGTCAGCGGAAAGCGGGGCGTCGATATCGACTTCGATGTGAGTGACCAGCGACTGAATGTGCTTCGCCAATCTGAGATCAACGGCTTGCAGTCTTTGCGGATTGCTGGCGATGTCACGGGCTAGAAATTCGAGGAAACGCGAAAGAACGGGATCGTCCGCCTCTGGAGTGCCCGCGCGCGTTATGACGACTTCGCCGCTCGATCGAATCGTGTAGTGAATCTTGTCGCGCTTGCCCAACCTGAGGGCTCGGCGCACGGTTTCCGGAACCGTCGTTTGGTATCTATCGGTCAGGCTGGATTCGACTTCGAGGACGGCAGGCATAGGCACTCCGATTTAAAGGGGGCTCTACGCCTTTCATGGTAATGCAATTGCATTTCCTCGTCAAGCTAGTGCTCCGTCGCCCCTGCGGGCGCTGGCACCATGACCGGGGCCATAACGTCTGAAGGGGGGGCAGCGCTAGCGACCGCCAATCCGATGTCCCGTCGGTCGCTGCCCCGGCGTTCCACGCCCGGTATCGGCATACGCCAATCAACGGCTGCGGACGGCTCGCGCAGGAAAGCTTCAGGATCGGCAAGCACCAGAGCTTCCCGCAGGACCTCATCCACATGGGAAACCGGCACCAATTTTAATGACTTCAGCACCCGTTTGGGAATGTCGCGCAGATCCTTCACGTTTTCGCGGGGCAAGATGACGGTGGTCAACCCGGCCCGGTGAGCGGCCAGGATCTTTTCCTTCAGCCCGCCAATGGCCAGCACGCGCCCGCGCAAGGTCATTTCCCCCGTCATCGCCACCGATCGCTTGACCGGCACCCGCAACAGCGCTGACACCAACGCTGTACAGATGGTAATTCCGGCCGACGGTCCATCTTTCGGGATAGCCCCTTCGGGCAAATGTACATGCATGTCAGCCCGGGCATAAAAATCCCGATCCAGTCCCAACGACGGACCCCGGCTTCGCAGATAACTTAGCGCCGCCTGTGCAGATTCCTGCATGACATCGCCCAGTTTCCCGGTCAGCACCAGCTTGCCCTTGCCTGCCACCACTGAAACTTCGGTGGTCAGTGTGTCCCCGCCGTGCATGGTGACGGCCAACCCATTGACCAACCCAATCTCATCGACGGGCTCTTGCCGGTTCGCACGCGTCCGTGACGGGCCCAGGTATTTCCCCAGCCGTTTCGGCGTCACCTTGAACGTGGTGGCCGCGCGGTCGGCGACATGTTCTTTGGCAATCTTGCGGAACACAGTGGCGATTTCGCGTTCCAGCGACCGCACCCCTGCTTCCCTTGTGTAGTCGTTGATCACCGCACGAATGGTGTCCTCGGGGAAATCGACCGAGATCTCGGCCAGGCCGTTGGCTACCTTTTCCTTGGGAATCAGGTGCCGTTCAGCAATCGAGACCTTTTCATATTCCGTGTACCCGGCCAGATGGATGATCTCCAGCCGATCCTGCAGCGGCACCGGAATTCCCTGAAGATAGTTGGCCGTCGTGATGAACATGACGTCCGACAGATCGTAATCCAGATCCAGATAGTGATCGTTGAAGGCCCCATTCTGTTCGGGATCCAGCACCTCCAGCAGCGCCGCCGCCGGATCGCCGCGGAAATCGGATGACATCTTGTCCACTTCATCCAGCAGGAACACAGGATTGCTGCTGCCTGCCTTCTTGAGTGATTGAATGATCTTCCCAGGCAAGGCCCCGATATACGTGCGGCGGTGCCCGCGAATTTCAGCCTCGTCCCGCACGCCGCCTAGGGCTAGGCGCACGTACTGGCGGCCGGTCGCCCGTGCAATGGCCTTGGCAAGCGACGTCTTGCCGACCCCCGGCGGTCCCGCCAGACACAGGATGGGCCCGCGCTGTTTTTTCACCAACGACTGCACCGCCAGATATTCCAGGATCCGTTCTTTGACCCGCTTAAGCCCGTGGTGCTCCTCGTCCAGAACCCGTTCGGCCTCGACAAGATCGATCTTATCCGGCGTAAACACGCCCCACGGCAGCCCCAACACCCAATCGACATAGTTGCGCACAACCCCTGCCTCTGCGGACATCGGCGCCATCATCTTCAGCTTTTTCAGCTCTTTTCGCACCCGTCCGGACGCTTCATCGGACAGTTTGGTTTTCTCAATCTTGTCTTCCAGTTCGGCCAGTTCGCTTTTCCATTCATCTTTTTCGCTCATCGGCGCGGGGGATGACGGCGTTTGCGGCGCCTGGCTGTGGTTCAGGGCGCTGGCCTGTTCGTTGACCGCCTGATCGCGCTGCGATCGTTCCATTTGCCGTTTCACGCGAGCCCGAATTTTTCGTTCCGCGCCCAGAATTTCCAATTCGGACCGCAACAATTCGTAGAGGCGGTTCAGCCGTCCCAGCGGACGCGTCAGTTCTAAAAGGTTCTGTTTGTCCGCCATCCGCAGCGGCATCTGCCCCGCAATGATGTCGGCCAACTGCCCCGGATCCTCCACCGACTGCACCGATGCCAGAATTTCTGGGGCCAGTTTTCTATTGGCTTTCACATACGCCTCGAAGGTCCCATGGACCTCCCGCATAAGGGCCGTCAGCTCCAAACCCGGCTCGATCTGCTCGGGCAATTCCTCGACCTCGACCTCGAAGAACCCTTGGGTCTGTACAAACCCACGCAGGGCGGCCCGCTTTCGTCCTTCAACCAACACCTTGACCGTGCCGTCAGGCAGTTTCAGCACCTGGATGATGCCCGCTATGGTTCCCACAGGGTACAGATCGCCCGGCCCCGGTTCGTCATTTTTCGCCGTCCGCTGCGCCGCCAGGAAAATTTCCCGGGCCTGCCCCGGCCCTGTCGCCTCGCCTAGCGCCCCCATCGACATCGCCCGCCCCACAAACAACGGGACCACCGTGTGGGGGAAGATCACCGTATCGCGCAGGGGCAAAAGCGGCACCCGACGCAGGTTGCCAATTATGGAAGGGGGGATCTCGTCGTGGTCGGCCATGGGTCGCCTCAGTGGGCCGGGGGAAAAACCGGCCCATGTGTGCGATCGTAGGCGTGGTTATCCCACCCCGCCAATTTTCACTGCATTCGGGGGGCTCAGGCCGCCCCGGAGCCAGTCGCCCCGCCCTTTTGGTAGATAAGCAAGGGCTGCTCGCCCTTGGAGATCGTCTCCTCGCTAATCACAACTTCCTTCACCGAAGGGTTGGCGGTCGGGATTTCAAACATGATGTCCATCATCACGGTTTCCAAAATAGCCCGCAGCCCGCGCGCCCCCGCCTGGTGTTTGCGAGCATCCGCCGCAACGGCCGCCAGGGCCCCCTTAGCAAACCGCAGCTTCACCCCATCCATTTCGAACAGTTTGTGGTACTGGCGGGTCAGGGCGTTTTTGGGTTTGGTCAAAATGTCGATAAGTGTCGCCTCGTCCAATTCATGAAGCGGCGCGATGACCGGCAGCCGCCCCACGAATTCAGGAATCATCCCGAACTTCAGCAGATCTTCGGGCTGGGTTTCGCGCAGCAGATCCCACAGTTTGCGGTCCTTTTTCGAATGGATCTTCGCCCCAAACCCCATCTGTTTTTGCCCCACCCGCTGCTCGATTATGTCTTCGAGCCCCACGAAGGCCCCCCCACAAATAAACAGGATGTTGGACGTGTCCACCTGCAAAAATTCCTGCTGCGGGTGTTTGCGCCCGCCCTTGGGTGGCACATTGCATACGGTTCCTTCTAAAATCTTTAACAGCGCCTGCTGCACACCTTCACCCGACACATCACGGGTAATGGACGGATTTTCACCTTTGCGCGCGATCTTGTCGATCTCGTCGATATAGACGATCCCGCGTTCGGCCTTTTCGATGTCGTGATCTGCGTTTTGCAGCAGGCTGACGATGATGTTTTCGACGTCTTCACCGACGTACCCCGCTTCGGTCAAATTGGTCGCGTCCGCTATCGCGAACGGAACGTTCAAGACCCGGGCCAGGGTTTGTGCCAACAGGGTTTTGCCGGAGCCTGTCGGACCAATCAGCAAGACGTTGGATTTTCCCAGTTCCACGTCATCGGCGCCGACCTTGGCCTCGATGCGTTTGTAGTGGTTGTGGATCGCCACCGACATGATCTTCTTGGCCCGATCCTGGCCAATCACATATTCGTCTAGGACGGCCTTGATCTCAGTCGGTTTGGGCACCGACGTGAAACCGAACCCATCACCTTCCTTCTCGATTTCTTCGGCGATGATGTCGTTGCACAGGCCAATACATTCATCACAGATGTAAACCGTCGGGCCGGCGATCAGTTTTTTCACTTCCTTCTGGCTTTTGCCACAGAAGGAACATGACAGGGTCCCACTGGATTCATCGCGTCTCGAAGCCACGGCAAAAATCTAGCACGCCCGCCGTGACCACATCAGCCCACCTCCCGTGCGGGCAGCGTTGCAAAGTAGACCGCACGGGCTTACCCTTGTGCATTCGTCTTTGCCCCGTTTTGGGGCCGATCGGGAGCACGTCATGCCGTCAATCACAGTAAACTGGAGCGATCTCGAAATCGCGTTCGAGCGGAATTCCCCTGACCAGGAGAGCTTCCTCGACCTAGAAAACGGGGATCTCCTGTCTATTGCCGACGGTGAACCCGATGCGGCGGCGCGGCGGGCAAAGGTTTCTGCGGGCCCCGGCCGGTATCAGCGCATTGATGCCGCGTCATCACGCGAACAGTACCGCTGGATGGAACAGTTCGTCGGATCGGTCCAGGATCAGGTATTGCGGGAACGGTTGCTGGTCGCGATTGACGGAAAAGGTGCTTTTAGGCGGTTCAAAGACGCCCTTCTGGCCTTCCCCGCCGAACGGGAGCGCTGGTTTCAATATCGGTCAGATCTGCTGCATTTCCACATCCAGACCTGGGTCGAACACATGAAACTGGAGGTGGTCAACACCCCCCCTTGGGGTCAGGTGGAAGCCCCCGCCGAACCGACCGAACTGCCGCGCACAACGTCATCGAGCGAGGCCCCCGGCGAAATTTTGCGCCGCCAGGCCCGCGATATGCTGGACGAGATCCCCGCGGCCGAGCTGCCCAACGCCCTGGTCTTCCTCGACTTCCTGCGCGCCCGCAGCACAGCCCCCATCCTGTCCGCGGCCATTGCCGCCACGCGCAAAGAACGGGATCTGGAATCGCACCTGGATGACGAGAATGACGACGATCGGGAGCCGGTCGTGAAGACGCCGACCTTGGGCGTGGTTCGGTAGGGGCTGGGAGGGGCTGGGAGGGGCTTCCAGGTTGGCGCGCCGGTTTCGGGCGGGGATTCTTGTCCGGATGGTTTTGGTGGTGGGTTCGGCAGGTGCGGCGTGCAGCCGGGATGCGCCCTTGCCCTCCGCAGGGGGATCAAACGACACGGCGCCTCAGATCATGGTGACGGATGCGGTTACCGGTGCAGCCACCACGGTCGCGGACGCTGCGCCGCTGTTCGTAGACTGTGTCGCCACCTGCATGGGCGTGCAGAAGCCCGTCGGCATGAGTCCCTACAGCATGCGCTTCCGGTTTCGCAATTCTGGCGCGACGCCGGTTTTCCTACGTGCGGGATGCAGTCTTGAATACCGAATCTCAAGCTGCGAACGGTGTTATCGGGACGATCTTGGCGCGCGTTCCCAATGTGGCAGTTGCGGATGTGCTGACAAGGCGTGCAACCCCAATGGGTTCACATGCGGCCAGTGTGAGTCGGATCGAGGCGTAGCGGTGGCCCCCGGCGGAATCCTCGAAGACACTTGGACAGGAGAAACGCAAGATGCCGCGCGAAATTGCAGGGTGGCGCTGCCTGCCGCTGGCTATGGCCTTGCGATACGGATCTACGAAACGGCCGTCGATGCGGTCAAACGAACCAACGCACGGGAAGTTGTTGCCAATTTTCTATTGGGATCGACGGCCGCGGCCTTCGATCTGGACGTGGCTGCAAAGTAGCGTCCTGACGGCCAGTCGGTTCGATTCACGGATATGCTTCGGGCACCAGCCGACGTTCGATGTCCTCGCCGATGGGGGCGGCGGTGGTTTCGTTTCGACGACGGGCAAGATCCGCGGCGTTGGTGATTCCGCCGACATAGAAAAATGAGGCGGCCATCCCTGCCGCCGCAGCCGTGCCCCACAGCCGTCGTCGACCCAGTTCCACGGTGGCACCGATGAAGACCGCGTTCAGCGCGAAAGTGACAGCAGCGCCTTGCCAAGATCCTGCATAAACCTGACCTGCCCCAGGTAATAAGGCACTTAGAACGCCGCCCAGCCAGGGGCGCCGGGTGTGCGCCGCATCCCGGTAGCGTTCACCCAGGGGAACCATTGCGACCACATCCGCCGAAGGCAACGCTGAGATACGCCGCGCAAACTGGATCGGGTTCGATAGCGCCTGCAGAGCGAGGAGGCGCGCCCGGGCAGCGGGGTCGACCCGAACGATTGAGTCCTCGAAGGCATCAGTATCTCCGGCCCGCCAGAAACCTAGGGTCAAAATCGTTCGCGCTTGGATCGCGGTGGGCGACTGTGGATGATCATGTTCGATTGCATAGAGCAGTCGCTGGGCACGCGTCGTTTCATCAAGTTGGAACAGAGACAAGGCGTCAATCAGCCTCCACCGGAGGCCATCGGGCGACTGAGGGCAAAGCAGCGACAGGGTCAGAGCCATTGCATGAACATCAAGGAAATGTCCTGCATGCAGACTTTCAAGCAGACGCAGTTCGGCTGCCGGGGCCCCACAAGGATTGGCCGTATTTTCCGCTAGCAAGGGCCGGTTTCGTGCCAAAGCGAAAAACAGCCCCATGGCCACGGTACAATAGGATCTAGGGCTGGCAGGCATCGGTTACAGGCAGGTCTACAAAGTGAACGCCGTCTTTAAGCGCCAAGGCTGAAAGAAAACGGGTAGAGGCGCTGACCTCGAGCAGGACACGCGCCATACCGAGGTAGAGCGCGACCGGGGCCCCACAACTGTGGGCCCTACGATCGAAGAGCTGGGAGTCGGACGGCCACATACGACAGTGGGATCCCAGGCTTCGGGCAATAATGCCGCGGTAAGCCTGGGTCGCGGTTGTTTGGTGTACGGGGGCCAGCCGCGCCTCCCGATACTGGAGTTCGAGAAGACCCCCGGGTCGTTTGGTTGGGTGATCAGCGCAGCCCAGAAAAACCGCGAGGGTTGCCATGAGCCAGGTCATCCACGAACGCACAATGTTGATCCCGGAGATGAACCCGGAGCCATGAACCTGCGGTGGCGTCCCCAGACCCTCAATTTTCAACGCGGCCGCGGGGGGACCGGCTGGTTGGGCGCGGGCTGTGTGGGCGCGGGTGGATACTGCGCGGGTGGATACTGCGCGGGGGCCGGGCCATTCCAGGGCGACTGGGGGCCTGGCGGATACCCCTGTGCACCTGCGGGACGTAGTTCGTAGTTGTGGTTTCCCTTGTACCCCATGATCCACAGGAAGGGGACCAAGACCAAGACTCCGCCGATACAGGCCCCCAGCTCGAACTCTTCGTTTCTACTGATGGCCCCCATGGTGGGTTCGTAACCTGGCATCTCTAACCGAACCGTCGTCGTTGATCCGACAATCTTCGTGTCGGTCATCGTGTAAGGCGTTGACCCAACACGCTCGCCGTTCAGGTAAAGGGCCGCCCCCGCCGGTTGACTGGAAATGGTCGTAGAACTGGCACAGGAGGCAACCGCAACGGCCGTGCCCAGCGAAACAGCCCGGGCCGGCCATGAAAGATTTCGAATTTGCATGTAGCGCAATGTGCCAGCGAGCCAACCCCGTGTCAACGGCTACGACTGGACGAATTGCACAAGTTCCCGCGATGGAGGAACTGGATAAAAGTATCTTTGATACGCGCCCCGGGAAAACATCATTTCTGGTCACAGGCAGCGCCCGCATGGACGTCTATCGGCGTGATGCCGATTCGCTGTTGGGGCGCTACCACTATTGGCGTCTGCATCCCTTAGGGCTGGATGAAAAGCCCAAAGGAATGTCTGACGACGAGGCCCTTCGGCGCCTGCTGACCGTGGGCGGTTTTCCTGAACCCTTCTGGGACGGGGATGGACGTGAGGCGCGAAGGTGCAGGCGACCTTCAGGTAGCCCCGGCAACCTTGAAGCGATGGCTGGGCGCCCTGGAACGCATGTATCTGTTGTTCACCGTCGCTCCACTGACCAAAGGCGTGCCCCGCGCGATTCAAAAGCCACCCAGGGTGTATTTTTTTGATACCGGCGACGTGTTGGGTGATGAGGGGGCACGTTTCGAAAATTTCGTTGCGACCCATTTGCTGAAATATTGCCACTTTCTTGAAGATCGCGATGGCTACAAATACGAACTTCGTTACCTTCGTGACAAAGAAGGTCGCGAGGTCGATCTTGTCATCACGAAAGATGGCGTCGTCACTGAACTTTACGAATGTAAGTGGTCCGAGTCTCAATTCGACCCCGCCCTCAGATACTATGCCGAACGCCTGAACCCAAAACGCGCGGTCCAAGTCGTGGCAACGGAACGATCAACCTTTCGACAAGGATCACTTGGTAGCAGCCGCGATGGCGTTTTCGGCGGCGGCGGCCATCACGCGATACCCAGCGGCGTTGGCGTGAACGCCATCGCTGGTTTACAGCCCCTCCTCGTACCATCAGCACTGCCTTACCTTCAGTGGCCAGATTTCCCGATACGAAATTCTGATTTGCCGCCCAACGCGCCCACAGGGACGCGAAGGTTTCCCCGCGCCCTAAGTCAGCCTTTGTGTGCCGAGGCGTGACAGAACGAGGCGATGGAAGCGGCTATATTGCAGGCCATTTTCGTCGGCGTTCCTCCTGGGACCGCCAAGTCCAGGACGCCTTTTGGCCGCCGCCCCGGTGCCAGGAAAATTACCATTGGTCCGGCCCCGTTAGCTAACGGCTACTTCTTGATCGCCGTGAAGACGTCGCCGGTCGGTGACGTCACCGTGAGCACGTTGCCCTTCACGCAGTACGCGTTGGGCGCGCCGGGCTGGCTGCCCGTCAAGGTCGCGATGTACGTCGTTCCCGAGGGGACGATCGTCCCCGTCTGCGTCTGCAACACCGCTGTAGGCGAGAAGCAGGTGCAGCCGGCGGCGACGGTGCCGCTGCAGATCGTCGTCTTCAGCGAGAACTCTTTGTTGAGACCCGGCACGAGATCGTCGCACGTGGCGATCTTCGGCGTCACAACGGTGTTGCCGAGCGCGATGCAGGCCGGGGGCACGGTGACGAACCGATCGGCGTGAACCGTGCGCGCCGTCGTGAACGTGTTGTCGGCTGCGATCGTCATCGTGCCGGTCAGGTCCCAGACGGCAGTGGCGAACTCGAACGAGCCATCCTTGCAGTCGACCGTGACGGTCTCCTGCGGCCCCGCCTTGCAGAACGTGACGAGCTCCCATGCGCCCACCAGCGACCCGCCACACGCGGCGGTCGCCGGGCACGCGCCGCCAGTCGACAGCAGCAGCACGGCAAACGGCGTGAAGTGCGAAGTGAGGGCCCTAACCTTCTGAGCTCCCGTCGCACCCGAGACGTTGGAAGCGATTGGCACCCAGACGTTGGTCGCCGTATCGAGGAACGCGACAACCGCGCTCTTGCCTGGCGGCACCGCGCTCGTCAGGGGGAGCGTCAGCTCCACCGGCGTCTTGAACTTCGTACCGTTGGGGCCGAAGTTGTAAATGAGCCCCACGATCTGATCCTTGTTGGGCGTGTCCATGGCCGGCGAAGACTCTTGCACGGCGATCGTCGTGTCGGCCGCGAGCGCACCGGCAGGGATGTTGACAGCTCCGCCCGTGATCGTGAGGGCGCCGCCCGTCGCCGCCGTAATGGCTTTGGTCGTCGTCGCGACGTCGGAGCCGCCACCGTCGGGGCGCGCGGGGCTGGTCGCACCCGCGCTGCCGTCAGCGCCTGGGGTGGGGGTGGTACCTCCAGTTCCCGTTGTACCCCCGCTGGCGACGCTGCCCCCCGTTCCCGTCGTACCCCCGCTGGCGACGCTGCCCCCGGTGGAGGTGGTGCCCCCTGTTCCTGTCGTACCCCCGCTGGCCGTGGTGACGCCTGAACCTCCGCTACCGCCCGTGCCCGTGTTGGCGGGCTTGCTCGAGCCGCAGGCGGCGAGGGTCGCGAGCAGCGTCGAGATCAGAATTCGGTGGGCGGGCTTGGTCATGATGGCGCTCCTTAGGGGACGGAAAGATCGAGGCCCGAAAAATATGGCTCCGCAGACTGTATGCCCAATTACAGCCACCGTAAAGAAGGCAACCTGAAACGGCAAGTTACGGGGCCGATGCCGTCAATCGCAGCGAATTGAGGCGTTAGAAGATCCGCGACGCCTGCGGGGCTAACGCCACCGAATTCGCGTCCATGGCTATTTTAACATAGGCTTCAATATGGACATGGCTAAATTGAGACACGTATCAATATAGACAAATGCGACATGGCAGCGACTCGCTGTTGGGGCGCTGTCACTATTGGCGTCTGCATCCCTTTGGGCTGGATGAAAAGCCCGAAGAAACGTCGATTGCCACTTTCTTGAAGATCGCGATGGCTACAAATACGAACTTCGGTACCTTCGTGACAAAGAAGGTACCGAGGTCGATTTTGTCATCACGAAAGTTGGCGTCGTCACCGCACAATTCGACCCCGCCCCCAGATACTACGCCGAACGCCTGAACCCAAAACCCGTGGTCCAAGTCCTGGCAACGGAAAACGAAACCCGCTGTTATGAAGGCCATCACTTGAACGAAGCCGCAATAGCCTTTTCCGCCGCGGCGGCCATCACGCGATACCCAGCCGCGTTGGGGTGAACGCCATCGCTGGTCAGTTCGGCGCGCATCTGGCCGGACGCATCGCCAACAACGCTGGCGTAGTCCAGATAAACGGCCTTCGTGTGCCTGGCGTAATCCGCCATCCACGCGTTCAGGGCGTAAATCTGTCCCGGCGGCAGGCTGCCCGTGCGCAGGCGGGGCAAGCCGTCGAATCCCAACGTGCCATCACTGACAGGCATGACCGATGCAAGGATGGGCCGCACCCGGTGTAGCCGCGCCAGATCGGCCATGCGCGATAGGGTGTCCTTGATCTGGTCCACCGTCCGTTTGCCGGTATTGGCAGCAAGGTCGTTGATGCCCGCCGCAATCACGACGGCGGCAGGATTTAGGGCGATCACGTCCTGGCGGAACCGCAGCAAGATCTGATCCGTGGTTTGGCCGCTGATGCCACGAAATACGTACGGTTTTGCATCAAACAGCCCCTTGGCTTGGGCGCCCGTCCATCCTTCGGTGATCGAATCACCAATGAACACCACGCGCCGATTTGGGGCCACAGAGGGTGGCAACGTGCGGTTTGCATCGGCGTAACGGGAAAGATCCCCAAAATTTTCAAGGCCCCAGGCCAAACAGGCGCAACGATCTTCTGCCGACGGCATGGAAACACACGCCTTGACCGATCCGGGGAAACGGCCCCGGCCGTCAGCGGGCGCATGAAGGCCGGTGGTCAAGGCCGGCTCAGCCAGGGGCGCCTGGTCACGTGGCACAGCCACGGTTGCCTTGGGGGCGCCAACAGGCATGCGCAGGGATTGGGCAATCGCGACTTGTGCCAGTTTTGCCATCACCGCATAGCCCGGGGCGGTCGGATGGACGCCATCAGTCGTGAATCCCGCCCCCAACTGGCCGCTGTTGTCGACCAGCGCTGCATGGTAGTCCAAATACACAAACCCGTTTAGCCGTGCATAGGCCGCCATCCAGCGGTTCAATCCGTCGATTCGCGCCGGGGGCCGTTCTGACGATGTGGCCTTTGTTCCGTCGGTATCGCGCACGGGCAGCAGCGACGACAACACGACACGAATCCCGTGCGCGCGCGCCAATTCGGCCATGGACGATAGGTTCTGCTCGGTCGTCTCCTGGGACATGACGCCGGTGTTGCCCGAAATGTCATTGGTGCCCGCCAAGATCAGCAACACCTGTGGATGGAGGGCCAGTACGTCATCAGAAAAACGCGCCAACATCTGTGCAGAAGTCTGGCCACCAATTCCGCGATTGACGTAAGGACGTCCCGGAAAAAAGCCCCCTGCCGCCGGTCGCGCCCAGTTGTCAGTGATCGAATCACCGAAGAACAGCGCCCGCGTTTCTGACGGCCGACGGGGACCGAGGCGCGCATTGGCGAAGGCATGCCGCCGAAGCGAAGCCCAATCGTCCGCCAGCCACTGCAAACATTGGCAACGTTCGGGCACCTGCAAACAACGTTTCGGTGACGCTGGATACAGCGGCGGCCCCTTGGGCCCGTATTGCCCGGGGAATGCAGGATCTGAAGGCTGTTCATAGGGCGCGGGGCGGCGGCGGCTAGTCCAAGGCCAAAGACCAGAGTCCCCATAAGGACCATGCGGGTCACAATCATAACCTCAGACCTTGGGCAATTCGAACCCTTTGCGGGCCTTTCGGTTGCGCCATTCCTTCGGCGCGCCCTTGAGAGTCCATGTCTTCGGATCCCAATCGACCTTGCGGTTGTTCCAGTAGGCCAGGTTCAGCAGGTGGCAAACCGCAGCCGTGCCCGCGCCAGTTTCGACCTTGCAGATCGGATCCTTCTTGGACCGGATACAGTCCAGCCAATTCCTGCGGTGGTTGCCACCGACGTCTTCTAATTTCACGTCTTTGTCAGTCAGGGGCGTTTTCAAAATCTTGTCGGGCGTGGACAACAATTCGCCCCGGTTCACCCACAATTCGCCTTCAGTCCCCATGAACCGAATGCCGTTGCCATAGGTGCGGTGGGTAACCACGATGTTGTCCCCGACCGGCGTGGTTTTGTAGACCAATTGCCCCAGGCCCCACGCGGGGGGCGTCCCCGGCGGCGGCGGCAGGGCGGCAACGGGCCCTGATCCATCCATACCCAGCGCCCATTGCACAATGTCTAAATGATGACAGCCCCAATCGGTCACCTGACCGCCGGAATATTCGCGGTAGTCACGCCACCCAGGCAAGAAGGGATACCCGTCCGGGTTTCCCCGATGACACAACACCTGGTTATAGGGCCGCGCCTGCGTCTGTCCCAACCAGCGATCCCAGTCTAGGCCGCCCTCCATTTTTTCTTCGGGGAGATCGCAGGGCTTCGCGGTGGGTCCAAAATGCACCGAAATGGCGGTCAGTTTTCCCAGACGCCCGGAACGAATGTATTCGCCCGCCTTGCGGAATCGACCCTCGTTTTCCGATCGCTGCTGGCTGCCGGTCTGCATGATGATTCCGGCCTTGCGCACGGCCTTCACACACAGTTCGGATTCTTCCAGTGTCAGGGTCAGCGGTTTTTCACAATAGACGTGTTTTTTTGCCTGTGTGGCATGGATCAACGGGGCCGTATGCCAGTGATCCGGCGTTGCGATGACCACGGCGTCAATATCATCCCGGGCCAGCAGATCCTTGTAGTCGACAGTGGCGAATACATCGGGTTTGGCGACGCCAGATTTGTCTTCAACAATTTTTTTCGCCAAATCACGCCGGGACGTTTCCACGTCTGCAATGGCGCGAATTTCGACATCCGGCATTCCGACGAAAGATTTTAGGTGGCCCATGCCCATTTTCCCCACGCCAATGAACCCCAGGCGCAATCTATCGTTTGCGCCGAAGGCCCGGGCGGGAATGTACAGCGGCGACAGGGCCAGGCCGCTTGCGCGCAAGAACTGACGGCGATCGAATCCAGTCCAAGACATAATGTTTGTCCTTCCGTGGGGGGGCCAACTGCTAAATCGAGCAGACACTATCACCTATGCGGAAGGACTGGCTAGATCGCTACCAGCCCGTGACAACGTCGGACGAGCCAGGAGGGGCGCGGCCTTGTGTTGTTCGGCTAAGACCTCGCGCCACGGGTAACCAGGCTGAACTTATGGTGGCGAGCGTTGACCCAGAGCCCCAAGCGGTCATACTCTAAGGGTCATGGGAAGACACGCGGCCAAGATCATGGGGGCGGCATTGCTGCTGCCCATGATGTTGTTCGCGGTGTTGGGCACTCGTTTCGTCGCGTGGCGCTGCCATTTCGACGACGTTGTGCGCGCCAGTTGTTGCTGTCCGGATGCCGACGACGCCCTACCGGATGACACGACCTCACGCCTAGATACCGGGGGCTGCTGCGATCTGCAGCGGCACGAAATTGACAAGGCCCCTGGGGAAATCCTTTCAACCAAGCATGTTCTATCGGCCCCGGTCACGCCGTCGTTGGCCGCCGTGTACTTGCCCAGGAATTGTTCCGCGCCCAAGAATGTGACGGCGCCAACCACACGGGCGGGCCCGGCACAAGGTCGTCTCATCGTCGTTCGCAAGCACGCTTTCCTGATCTGAACCGGCCCAGACATCTGGCCGCAAGACGGTGGCCAGCCTGGGGCTACACGCCTTGAGATCCGTTGTCGGATCCGAGGCCGCAGCATGTGGATTCACACCGGATCAAGGAACACGACGCTATGCGGATAAGAACTGAAATTCTATTTTTGGCCCTGGGATACGGCCTGACAGCAACAGCCGAACGGGCGATGGCTGTCACGCCCGACACTGACCTTTCCGGCCTCCTGACTGTCCAACAAGTGTTGCAGTTGACCTTGGCACAAAACCCCCGGCTGTCAGAAGCGGAGGCGCATGTGTTCGCCGCCGAGACACGACAGCGCCAGGCGGGCCGTTGGGCTGATCCGGAACTGAAGTACGAACAATGGGGCGTTCCTTTGCAGAGGCCCTACGACTTGGGCCACGGCAATGCTGTCATGCTGGGCGTTCGGCAGTCATTTCCCGCACCGGGCAGCGGTGCCGCGCGCACGCGCATGGCCCAAAATCAAGCCGAAGCGGCCCGTACCAACATAGCCAAGCGTCGGTTGGACCTGCAGGTCGAGGTCAAACGGGCCTTTGCCGACTATTTTCGCGCCGATCGCGAACTGCGGCTGCACAAAGATCACGTCGGCCTGACAGATCGGCTGGTAGACCTAGCGAGGGCCAGCTACCGGACAGGCACAAGGGGCCAGGAAGATGTGTTGCGGTTGGTCTTGGAACTGTCTCGGGTCCACCGCGATCTGGCCCACATCGAACAAGAACGGCTGTCGGCACAGGCAGCGCTGAACATGCTGATGAACCGGGCTCCGGATGCGGCTTTAGGTCCTCCGGCCGAACTGGTCGTGCCCGATGCTGCCACCAAAGGGGGCCCCGGGCGAAGGCCGGAACTGGACGCCGCCGCGGCCACCGTGCGCGCCGGTCAAAACGGTCTTGATCTGGCCAAGATAGAAGCGCGATGGCCAACCCTGATGTTGGGTCTGGACTACATGTACATGCCCGCGATGGAGGCGCCGCATGGGTACGGCGCCATGGCCGCCGTGTCAGTGCCCTGGCTGTCGTCTGGACGCAAGGACGCCATCGCGCTGGCCGAAGCCGAGATCCGGGCGGCCCGTCACGCCCATGACGTGACGGCGGCTGTCGTTACATTCGAAGCCACCGATGCGCAGGCCAAATTCAAGGCCGCCCAAAGCACGATGCATCTGGTGGTGACCGATCTGTTGCCCCAAGCCGAGCGGAATCTTGAGGCCGCCCGCGCCGCCTACGCGACGGGCAAAGGTGATGTGGTGTTGTTGGTAGATGCCCTGCGAATGTTTCTGGACACAAGGGGCGAAAAAATTCGTTCGCAAGTTCACGTCGCCGTAGCCGCCGCCGATCTCCAACGCGCGCGCGGTCTTGAGGACGGCACGCCATGAAATCGCCCCACGACGAAATGAAGGAGGGATTAGAGGCCCCGCCACCAGGGGTTCGGCTCATGGCGGTCGTGCGCTGGGGCCTCGTGGTCGCAATGGCATTTGTTGCCATCATTTCGATCACCCTGTATTTCCGCGGCAACTTGCATGCGACCCATGGGGATTCTGATCAAACCTACCACTGTCCGATGCACCCCCAGATCAGGCAGGACCACCCGGGTGATTGTCCCATTTGCGGCATGACCTTGATCCTTCGTCCACAAGGGGCACAGCCAGAAAAAAAATCTACCGAAGTGCCAGATCTTGTCGCCATCGATCTGACGCCTGATCGAATCCAGCGCATTGGCGTGCGAACAGCCAGGGTTTCAAAAGACAGCATCCGTGCTGTCTTGCGCCTCGTGGGCGTGGTTCAGGCCAATGAACGGGGCCTTGCACGCATCGCCCCTCGTGTGTCAGGTTTCATCGAAGAAGTTCGGGCGTCGGAAACCGGACAAAGGGTTAAACGCGGCGAAATTCTGGCCACGTTGTTCAGCCCCGAATTATTGCAAGCCCAGCAAGAACTTCTGACTGCGCAGGGATGGGACAGTCAAGCGAAGGCAGATTCCCACTCAACCCCAGGATCGGCTTCGATAGTTGGGCTGACCCAAGACGCGCGCCGACGGCTGGAATACCTGGGCGTCGCAGAGCCTGAAATCGCACAACTGCTGCGCAGCCGCACTCCAATGCACGCCCTACCTTTGCGATCGCCAATCGCGGGATACGTAGTCACAAAATTGGCGGTTCAAGGCATGAATGTTCCGTCCGGCAGCGTCCTATTCGAAGTGGCGGATTTGTCGACCATCTGGATACAGGCGGACGTCCCCGAGGCCGACATGGGCAAGGTGGCGATAGGCCAGACGGCGACCATCGCGGTTCTGGCCTTTTCAGGCGAACGCCTGACGGGGCGGGTGCGCTTTCTGTCGCCCACCGTTGATGTCACCTCGCGTACTTTACGTGTGCGCATCGAGCTGCGAAATCCCAGTGGCCCCGGGGGGCTGAAACTGCGTCCCGGAATGTCAGCCACGGTCGATCTTGACGGACCCGAACAGGTTGGGCTTTGGATCCCCACCGAAGCGGTCGCCGACACGGGACGTATGACGTACGTGTTCGTGGCAAAACCGGAAGGTCGGTTTGAACCCAGGCGCGTGAAACTAGGCACACGCGTGGACGAACGCGTCGTGGTCTTGCAGGGACTGGCCGAGGGCGAAGCCGTGGTGACCACGTCGGCCTTTCTCCTAGATTCTGAAAGCCGCCTTCGCGCCGTGGCGCCATGATCTCCCGAATCATTGAGTTCTGTGCGCGCAACCGCGTGCTGGTCTTGTTGGCCGTTGGCTTCGCGCTGTTGGGGGCGGCCACAGCCATATCGCGGGTCAAACTGGACGCCATTCCGGATCTCACGGAACCCCAGGTGATCGTCTTCACCGAATGGATGGGGCGTAGCCCCACGCTGATTGAGGATCAAATCACCTACCCCCTTGTGTCCAAACTGATTGGCACCCCCCGGGTGTCCGACGTGCGCGGGGTGTCGATGTTCGGCATGTCATTTGTATATGTGGTCTTTCAGGAGGGAACCGACGTCTATTGGGGCAAAAGCCGGGTCCTGGAATACCTAAACAGTCTGCGCTCAAATTTGCCAGCGGGGGTCAGTCCCACCTTGGGCCCCGACGCCACCGGCATCGGCTGGGTGTTTCAATACGCCCTCGTGGATAAAACCGGAAAACATGGATTGGACGATCTGCGCACCTTTCAGGATTTCACCTTGCGATACGCGCTCGGGGGTGTTGCAGGTGTGGCCGAGGTCGCCAGTGTCGGTGGCTATCAAAAACAGTACCAGGTCACCGTCGATCCTGAAAAGCTACGACTTCGGGGAGTCACGGTACAGGACGTAGCCGCGGCCATCCGCGCTTCGAACAACGACGTCGGCGGACGCATCATAGAATTTTCCGGTCGCGAGGCCTATGTCCGAGGACGTGGATACATTCAGAACCTTGGCAGTATTGAACAGATCGTGCTGCGGGCCACGGGTCCATCCGGTGCGCCCACCTTGGTTCGCGATGTCGCCACGGTGCGATTTGGCCCTGAAATTCGACGAGGCTTGCTGGACTGGAACGGCGAAGGTGAAGCCGTGGGTGGCGTCGTGGTCATGCGCCACGGGGAAAATGCCCTTGAAGTCATTGCCCGCGTAAAACAAAAACTAGCCGACCTGAAGGCCAGCTTCCCCGAAGGTGTCGAGGTGGAAATTGCCTACGATCGCTCCGGAGTTATTGAACGGTCGGTGAAGACCTTGGCTTACGCTCTGGTCGAAGAAGCCATCGTCGTGGCGGCCGTGATCATACTGTTCCTGCTGCATTTTCGCAGCGCCCTGCTGCCAATTCTGTCGCTCCCGATCGCGGTCGCTTTGTCGTTCATTCCCATGGTTTTGCTGGATCTACCTTCTACCATCATGAGCCTGGGCGGAATCGCAATTGCAATCGGCGCAACAGTCGACGCCGAAATAGTCATGATTGAGGCAGCTCATAAAAAACTGGAACTGGCTGCCCCAGGGGCTTGCAGAAGCCAGCTTCTGGCCGAGGCCGCACGGGAAGTTACACCCGCCATTTTCTTTTCACTCTTGATCATTGCGGTGGCCTTTCTTCCCGTTTTCACCCTAACGGGCCAGGCGGGACGCCTCTTTCGTCCCCTGGCCTGGACCAAGACTTTCGTGATGGTCATCTCCGCTATTCTTTCAATCACATTCGCCCCGGCGCTGCGCGATCTATTGATTCGCGGGAAAATTTATCCTGAACACAAACACCCCATTTCTCGGCTTGTCATCCGCATTTATGAACCGTTCGTCTACGTGGCCCTGCGCCGCCCGAAATCGACCATCTTGATCGGCGTTCTGGCACTGGCATCGGCTGTGCCCCTGGCCGCCCGTCTGGGGCATGAATTCATGCCCCATCTGGATGAAGGCGACTTGCTGTATATGCCGATCACCTTTCCCAATCTGTCCATCGAGGAAGCCAAACGCCAGTTGCAGATCCAGGATCGATTGTTGCGACAAACCCCCGAAGTGAAATCCGTCTTTGGTAAAGTAGGGCGGGTCGAATCGGCAACCGATCCTGCACCTCTGACCATGGTCGAGACCACTGTTCGTCTACATCCCACCGAAACCTGGCGCACCAGGCATCACGATCGGTGGTATTCGCGCCACGTCCCGGACTGGGCCAAACCTTTGTTTCGTGGCCCATGGCCTGAACAGCAACGAATCAGCGCGGAGGATCTAATTGTCGAACTGAACGACCGCCTACAGTTACCAGGCTGGACCAACGCTTGGACCATGCCGATTAAGACCCGCATCGACATGATGGCAACGGGCATTCGAACGCCTGTCGGAATCAAGGTGGCAGGAACCGATCTGCAAGAGATCGAACGGCTGGGCATCGCTTTGGAAAAGCTTTTAAGCCCCTTACTCGGCACCCGAAGCGTGGTGTACGAACGAACCTTGGGGGGCCTTTACGTCGACATCGTTCCCAAACCAGAGGCCTTGGCGCGGCTGGGTCTGCGAACCGGCGATCTTCAGGATGTCATCGAAATGGCCATCGGCGGACTTCCGCTGGGCGTAACCATAGAGGGGCGAAATCGCTTTTCAATCAATGTACGCCTGCCCCAGGACGCCCGCAGCGACTTAGAAAAACTGCGTGCGCTACCCATTGCCATCGGGGCCGCAGGGCGATCAACCGATGGGCTGGGCGTGGCCGTTCCGATGGGTCAGGTGGCGGACGTGCGCCTCGTCGGCGGCCCTCCCATGATCCGCGACGAAGGGGGCCTTTTGGTTGGGTATGTGTACATCGACATTGATCAAGCCACACGCGATCTGGGTGGTTACGTCGCAGACGCCAAGGCGTTGATAGAACGCGCCCTGGCGACCAAGGCCTTCACGTTGCCCCAGGGATATTTCCTGAAATGGACAGGCCAGTACGAACAGATGGCCGAAATGGCGGCACGCATGAAAGTGATCGTGCCGTTGACCATCGGGATCATTGTGCTGCTGTTGTTCCTACAGTTTCGCAATTTTGTCGAGGTCCTGATCGTTCTTTTGTCGATCCCCTTTGCGTTGGTGGGCAGCATTTGGTTGTTGTACCTACTGGACTATCGCGTATCAACAGCGGTCTGGGTCGGGGTCATTGCCCTTGTCGGACTGGCGGCACAAACCGGCATTGTGATGATCGTCTACATCGACCAGGCTTTCCTGCGGCGCAAGGCAGCCGGGAAGATTCGCGACCTAAATGACATTATTTGGGCCCATCTGGAAGGCACCGTGCAGCGGGTACGGCCCAAACTGATGACTGTGTCAACCATGCTGGTCGGCCTTTTGCCCCTCTTATGGGCAACCACCTCGGGTGCTGATGTGATGAAACGGATCGCAGCACCCATGGTTGGGGGCCTTCTGACGTCGGCTTTTCTCACTCTTGAATTGATCCCCGTTATCTACACCTACTGGCGGCAGGAACAGCTACTGCTGGAACGGCTGCGTGATCTCGATTCGCAGCGCACGTCCCGGCTGCGTGCCCTGTCGGCCACCGCAGGGGCTGGTCTTGCCCTCTTAGGGGTGGCACTCTTGTCCCCACTTTATGTCGTGCTACCAAAAACCGCCGTATGGGGCTTCAGCATCACAGGCGTGGCGATTTTCCTATTCAGCACAGGTGCCTACATAACCATCCGGCCCGCCGGGAAGCGTTTGGTCTGGCCAACTTAAACGGGCCCCCAGGGCTCAGCTTGTTTTGGCCTTCTTTTTAGCCCCCGCCTGCCCCTTGCCAACGCTGCGAAACGACAGCTCCATATCGGCTTCTGCGGCGCTTGGCACGATGTTAAAGCAGGCCGCGACTGCGCCATAGGCTAAGACCTGGCGCTGCCTCGATAGCGCCGATCGTGCACTTGCGCGAACCCCTGCCGTGCCGCCATACTCGGATTCGCCTGCGTAACACGCCAGAAGGACGGATCGGGCGAAGGCGACCAAAGCGACATCGCGCAATTTCGCAATGACATCTTCAATCGTTTGTCGTGCGAGGGCGAACTCACCCTGGTGGGCATGTACTTCTGCGCGCTCCTGCGCCTGCCGCAGTCGTTTTTCGTCACAGGCCCGGGCGACGCCTGGGTCGTCCACCGTATCGACCTTGTCGGCTGTGACGTGATCCAGTCGCAATACCAGACGGGTGGTTTGTACGCCGCCGCGGCCATCGGTCCACGTTAGTTCAACAGCCCCTGCCTCGGCACCAACCGATTCCAACCGGGCGGGAACCGTCACGTTGAAGAACGCAGCCTGTTCCCCGTGGTACAGCAGATCGGCTACAGTTTCGTCAGCAGCGCCCGTGCCCAGCGGCAGGACACGCACCTTGATTTGCGTGGCGTACGTTGCCAGTAGCCCCCCTATCTCTCGGGCGAACGCTGTCATGACAGCGTCGTCGTTTTTGATGTACGCGTAGCTGCCGCCGCCGGTCCCCGCGATATCGGCCAGCAACGATTGGTCGCAATCGTTGCCGTACCCGAACGCGGATAGGGGCACGCCGCCTGCATGGTCGCGTACCAATGCGGCAAGATCTGCCGCGGTGGTGGCAGGCCCTGCGTTCGCGTTTCCGTCAGTCAGCAAGACGACCCGCGCCCGCAACCCTGGGGGTAGTTTGGCGTCGCGTACCAGGCGCACGCCTTGCATCAGCCCACCCGCCAGGTTGGTGCTGCTGCCCGCGCGAAGGCCTCGGATCAGCGCCAAGATTTCAACCTTGCGGGCCTCGGTCACTTCGACAACGGGCGACAAGGTTTGCACGTCGGAATCAAACGCGACCAGCGCAAAGTGATCCCCCGGCACCAAATGCGCGACCAATTGATTTAGAGCCTTCTGCACCGCCGCCAGTTTGTTTCCCTGCATCGAGCCCGACACGTCCACCACCGGCACAATGCACAATGGCGTCCGTGTGCCCTTCGTCGCGGGGGCCGGGGCGCGCAACTTGACCAGAAGATCAAGATTGTGTTCGGTACCTGCGATGACTTTAGCCCGGCTGAACTTCGCGATGATTTTCATATCTATTGGGTACCATGTGCCACTGACACGTTTTTTTTGGGCGGCGATGCCGAATGGATGCTGATCGGCCCCACGCAGGCCACGGGTAGATGATAAAATGGCGGGATGCGTGACGTGTTTATTGTTGGATCGGCCCGGACCCCTATTGGTGCGTTTCAAGGCGCAGTTGGCACGGTGCCCGCGTGGCGCCTCGGCGGCATCGCAGCCAAGGCGGCCCTTGACCGGTCAAAACTGGCAGGCGATCAGATTGGGGAAATCATCATGGGCTGTGTGTTGCCTGCGGGACAGGGCCAGGCCCCCGCACGGCAGGCCGCCCACGCCGCAGGGTTGCCACGGACGGTGGGGGCCGTGACCGTCAACAAGGTCTGCGGGTCGGGGCTAAAGGCAGTCAGCCTGGCTGTAAACGCGATTCGCGTGGGCGATACCGATGCTGCTTTGGCCGGGGGTATGGAATCGATGACCCAGGCGCCGTATCTATTGCCAAAGGCGCGGGAAGGTTTGCGCCTAGGACACGGGGAAGTCATGGATTCTGTGATTCTGGATGGCTTGTGGGATCCCTACGGAAATGTTCATATGGGCGACTGCGGCGAATTGTGCGCGCGCGAAAATCAGATCACCCGGGCGGATCAGGATGCGTGGGCGCAGACATCGTACCAACGCGCGCGTGCCGCGCAGGCGGCGGACAAGTTTGCGGCTGAAATCGTGGGCGTGGACGTCCCTCAACGCAAAGGGCCCCCGGTCGTCGTGAACGTGGATGAATTACCCGCCCGCGGGGCCCCGGAAAAACTGCCCGGATTGCGGCCTGCGTTTCAAAAGGACGGCACCATCACGGCAGGCAACGCATCGTCATTGGCCGATGGCGCCGCCGCTGTCGTTCTGGCCGCCGACGATCTAGTTCGGCGACAAAATCTTTCGCCTTTGGGCCGCGTGGTCGGGTCGGCATCCCACGGGCAGGCACCCGAATGGTTTACGACCGCACCGGCAGGCGCCATCGATTCCCTATTGGCCCGCGTGGGATGGAAAAAAGACGACGTCGATCTGTGGGAGATCAACGAAGCCTTTGCCGTCGTGTCGGTCGTCAACAACCGATTGCTGGGCCTAGATCCTGATCGCGTAAACGTATGGGGCGGGGCCATCGCCCTGGGTCATCCCATCGGCGCCAGCGGCTGCCGGATCCTTGTCACCTTGCTGGCGGCGCTGGGCGACGCGGGAAAAAAACGCGGCGTCGCCGCCTTGTGCATTGGGGGTGGCGAAGCTGTGGCCATCGCCGTGGAGCGTTTGTGAGCGTCCTAGACATCAGCCGGATAGGCGTGGTCGGCGCGGGTCAGATGGGACGCGGCATCGCACAGGTGGCGGCAGCGTCTGGTTTCGACGTGGTGCTACTAGACAGCACGCACGCGCTGGCCGAACGTGGCGTCGAAACCATCGCGTCCCATCTGTCAAAACAATTGGAAAAAGGGAAATGCACCGCGGACGACCGGGACGCATGTCTATCCCGCCTACGTGCTGGATCGGATCTGTCCGATCTTTCACAGGCGGACTTTGTCATCGAAGCCGCCGTGGAGGATCGTGTCGCAAAACAGCGTCTTTTTG
>JAYUUT010000149.1:0-12053 GCA_043754455.1 Myxococcales bacterium | reverse complement strand
CACCCCCCCACAACTGCCATCGCCACGACCACACCCCCCCACCAGCCCATCGTTTTCAGCGTCATCAGAACGTCTTTGCCAAAACCGCGCCCATCAGACCACGCCCAACCAGGGGGGCCACGACAAGTTTGTCCCGACCCGGCCCCTCAGTGACATCGGCGGGAATCGATAGGTAAAACAGGACCCCGCCCGCGATCAGCGCCGCGGCGCCAACGCCAAAACCCAGATATTGCAGGGTCTCGTAGCGCTTGCCCTGATCGCGATCGTCTTTCAACGTCGCATCATCGACATTCGGATCCTTCCTAATTTTTTCTTCAATGTCGCTTTCCTTCGATCGGAGGCGCGACCCAAAGAAAATACCTCCCCCGATCCCAACAACGCCTACAACGCCGCTGACAATCGCGGCGGTTCGCATACCCGCAGGCGCCAAGGCGGCCTGCTGCCGACGTCGCTCGGCCTGTTCGTCGTCGTGTTCCTTCACATAGGTTCGCGCACGGACTGCGGCCTCGGACGCGGGATCCTTGTTGACCCGCAGGAACTCTTTGAACTTCGCATAGGCTTCCTGGGGCAGGTTCGACTTTTGGTAACAGCGCGCTTGGTTGTAGATGTAGGCGGTGTCCAGCGTTTCCCCATACAGCCGGGCCAGCGTATCGATGCCGCTTTTGAAATCACCGCCCTCACAGGCCACCAACGCCTCGCGTTCGCGCCGGGTCAGATCATCGCCGGCCACCGACTGTGCGTAGGCGGCAGGACCAACCCATGCCGACGTTATGGACATCGCGGTGGGCAAGACGATTCGCCGCAGAAACGACGTTTTGGAGGCAACAGGGCACGAAACAGCCAACGTAATCATAGTGTCGAAATTCCTTATTCGGGGGCTCAGAACAGCAAGGCTTTGTGCGGCGCGGGCTTGGCAGCCTCGGGCGGTTTTGGCGCCACCGGCACGATCGGCGGCGGCACATGGATAGGGACCGCTGGTGAGGTCGAAACAGGCGGGCTGCTGGAAATAACGGGCGCTGCCACAGCCGACGGATCGTCCTTCGACCGACGCGACCCATGCCGCCGAAAGGCAGATCGCTTTTCGGCTGGTTCAGCGGCAGGCGCGCTCGGTTTCTTCGGCTCCACGGCTGCCGCAGGCGTGACGACGGGATCTTCGCGAGGCGGTGGCGCAATGGGCACGGCAGGACGGGACGGCTCTAGGGCACGGGCGGGGACCACCGTGGCCCCGGGATCGGCGGTGGCGGTAGTTGGTGGTTTTCGCGATCCCGCAAACGTCAGCGCCAGGACAGTCCCAACCACCAAGGCCGCGGCCCCGATGACTATCTTCAAAGGAAAAGCTCGGGACCCGTTTTCGGATTCATCCCGCACAGCGTCGTGCTGTCCCGTTGTAGTTGAAAACGTCGTGCTCCCCTGTCGGCGGCTGCCAAAAGGTAAAGCTGATTCAGAACGATCTGAAATAGGGGGCAACACCACGGTGGCCCCAACCACCGGCATGCCTGTCGTCGGGGCGGACAGCGCAGGATTGTTCCAGGATTCGCCTCCCCGTTGTGCCAAACCGGGCTTCGTATCCAGCAACTGCCCCACACCCAAGACCATCAACAAAGCCCCCATGTCGGGGAGGCGGGCCTCGCGGGTTTTTGCCAGCGCATGCAAAATGACGGTTTCGATCTCCTTGGGGATCTCGGGGACCAGCTGTCGCGGGGGGCGCGGAGCCTCAGTCATGTGCATCATCATCAGCTCGCCGAAGCCCGCACTCATGAAGGGCGGCCTGCCGCACAACATTTCGTACAAAATGATGCCCATCGCATAAACATCTGTTCGCTGATCAATCTGGTCCGCATGGCCACGGCACTGTTCCGGGGACATGTAGGGCGGTGTTCCCATCAACGATCCCGTGCCCGTGCGAACCGCCGCGCCCGACAGTTCACGGCGCAACTTGGCGATTCCGAAATCCAAAACCTTCACCCGTTCGCGACCGGGCCGGGTCGGATCAGACGCCATGAACAGATTTTCTGGCTTCAGATCGCGATGGACAATGCCACACGCGTGGGCCGCCACCAGGGCCGATCCGGCCTGTCCCACCACGTCCAGTGCTTCGGAAACCGACAGCCGTCCCTTGCGATGCAACCTCTGACCGAGGCTTTCCCCGGACAGCAATTCCATCATCATGTACGGCACGCCGTCGGGCAACATCCCGACGTCCAGCACCTCGATAATGTTCGGATGATGGATGGAAGCGGCGGCCTTGGCCTCGTTAATGAACCGACCCACCAGGGTTCGGTCCTCCGTCAACTCGCGCTTGAGGACCTTGATGGCAACGCTGCGATCAATTATCGGGTGTCGGGCCAAATACACGGCCCCCATCCCGCCTTCACCCAACAGCGACTTGATCTCGTAGTTATTTATTATTTTGCCGATCACGAATTTCGCCTATCTATAGCAACAGCAACACCTTGCATGATCTACGAACAACGCCTACATGTCCAACGACATCCGCCGCTGCGCCTTGGCGCAGCAGGTCAGTCAGCCTCGTTTTGTATAGCCTCATGCGCGTATTGACGCCTCCCCCAACACCGACCATCATCCGAAATCACCATCGCCATGACACCCCAGCAGCAGGACCCTGCAAACGCGCAAGCCTTCGAAATGTCGGTCGCTGACGCCCTGGCATTCGCCGTGCGTTGTCATCAGTCCGGACGGTTGGACGAAGCGGAACAGATCTACGGGGCCGTTCTTGGGGCAGAGCCGGACCACCCGGACGCGCTGAACTTTATGGGGATTCTGTTCCACCAACGGGGGAACCACGCGGCCTCCCGTGACCACTTTCGCAGGGCGATTTCCCATACGCCCGGGCATGTGAGCGCCCACAACAATCTTGGTAACGTCCTTTTGTCAGACGGGGATTTTGACGGTGCCATTGCCGCCTATGAAAACGCGATCAAACTGACGCCCGAAAACGAAGACGCACATCGCAATTTGGGGGTTGTCCTCAAACATAAAGGGCGGATGAACGACGCTGTCGAGGCTTTCAAAAAAGCGCTGACCCTCAACCCGACCAACGGCGAATCGTATCGACGTCTTGGCGCAATCTTGTATGGCCTTGATAGGCGAGGCGAAGCCCGCGACGTTTATGCGCAGTGGCTCAAGGCAGACCCGGACAGCCCCCTGGCCCGCCACATGGTCGCCGCCTGCTCGGATCCGGCCGATGCGCCTTTGCGTGCCTCAGACGCGTTCGTCGAACGCACCTTTGATACCTTCGCAAACTCTTTCGACGAGGTTCTCGCGAAGCTTGAGTACAAGGCGCCGATCTTGGCTGCGGACGCGGTCCGGGACGCCCTCGGCACGCCAAAAAGAGATCTGGACGTGCTTGATGCGGGATGTGGCACCGGTCTGTGCGGATCCGATCTCAAACCTTTCAGCCGACGACTCGTGGGGGTCGACCTTTCAAAGAAAATGCTGGAAAAAGCGGCCGAAAGGCAGGTCTATGACGACCTGAGCGCCGTTGAGATTACGGCCTTCTGTGTGGCGCATGCTGCGGAATTCGACCTCATTGTTTCCGTCGACACACTGGTCTATTTCGGGGCCCTCGTTACCTTTTTTGCGGCCGCGGCCCGGGCCCTTCGGACGGGCGGTCACCTGTGCTTCACGCTGGAGCGAATCCTCCCCTCCTTAGTCGATGAAAAAACACCGCCTTGCGTGGGCTATCGCCTGAATCCCCACGGCCGCTACAGCCATACCGAGGCCTACGTCCGGGCCAGCCTTCTTGGCGCAGGTTTCGCGGAGCCGAAGGTTTCGGCAGTCACCCTGCGCATGGAACGCGGACTTCCCGTCGAAGGGATGCTTGTCTGGGTGAAAAGAGCCGAACAATAGACATAGTTCGTTTTCGCAAAGACGTTCAAAAAACGTGCGGTGGATCACACGGTTAAAGCCGCTTACATCGCTGTAGTCGTTGACAAATTTCCCGCACGGACCGAAAGTCGGGCGGCGAAAATGCCTCGGCGTGACCTGACCCCATTCCTGCTTCCCGTCAGCGGGGACCTCCCTGCGGGTCCAAATCTCGAATACGACCCCGCGTTCACACGGCTTGAAAGGTTGGCAGAAGGTAAGCCTGAACAGCGGATGGGCGATCAAGTCATCGCAGCGGAGGAGCCGGACCACCGCGCCGTTGAGGCCCTCGCCACTGAGTTGCTCGCGCGCTCAAAAGATCTGCGCCTCGGCGTAAAGCTGACCATGGTGTGGCTAAAAACGGACTCGGTGTCCGGATTGGCTGCGGGACTGGAACTGACCAGGCGTCTTTTGGAAACTTTTGGCTCGGGTGTGCACCCCGAAAACGATTCCAGCGATCCCGACGATCCGTCCCGCGCAAACGTGCTGGCTGGACTGGCAAATGACGCGATGATCGACGCTGTGCGTTCGACTCCCATTGTCGAGGCGTGGGACAAGAAGCTGCGTCTAGGGCCTTTCTCTCTTCGAGACATCGCAATCGCAGGCGGGGAGGTCCCCGCGACCGCCGGTACAACGGCCCCAACCACGGCCGCCATTGCCGCCGCGTTCGAAAAAGTCGCCCTCGAAACGTTGGCCAACACGGCCCAGTCCGTTAAAGAATGCGCCGAGCACCTGGTTGGCATTGAGGCCGCGTTTCAAGCGGCGGGCGCGCTCGCGCCAGATTTGACCGCACTTTCGGGTGTCCTCAGTAGCATCCGAAAACCGTTGGGTGCTGCGATGGGCCGTCGGACACAGGCTGAGGCCAGCTCGACGGAGGGCGTAGCCGAAGGGGGTACCTCGGTGCAGATCACCGAGAAGTCCTCGGCCTCGCAGTTCGGAGATCTTCGCTCGCGCGAGGACGTGGTGCGCCTGCTTGACAAAATCTGCGCCTACTATGCGGCCAACGAACCAGCAAGCCCGGTTCCCCTCCTGCTTATTCGGGCCAAACATCTTGTGACGGCGTCGTTTCTCGACATAGTGAAGAATCTTGCGCCGAGCAGCCTGGACCATTTTGCCTTCCTCAACAGTCCCGGCCCGCCTGCAGAAGGCTCGGAGAATGCTTAAGCTTGCGGGCCTTCCCATTACGAACCCAAGAAACGCTAAGGTGGACGAAGCATGAGTAGCCAAAAATTCGTAGCCCGCAATCGCGCACCCCGGGTGCAAATCGAATATGACGTCGAACTCTACGGGGCGCAAAAGACCGTCCAGTTGCCGTTCGTGATGGGCGTATTTGCAGATCTGGCGGGGAATCCAACCACGCCCCAGGCCGGCGTCGCTGACCGCAAGTTCCTCGAATTCAACGTCGACAACTTCGACGAAAGATTGAAAGCGATGAAACCTCGGGTCGCGTTTCAGGTCGACAACGCGCTCACGGGGGACGGCAAACTCGCCGTCGACATCACCTTCGAAAGCATGGACGACTTCACTCCCGGGGCCATTGCCCGAAAGGTCGAGGGGCTGAACAAGCTGCTTGAGGCGCGGACTCAACTGGCCAACCTCGTCACGTATATGGACGGAAAATCAGGGGCCGAGGAATTGATTTCCAACGTATTGAAGGACCCTGCGTTGCTTCAGTCCCTGGCGTCAGCCCCCAAGCCCGAGGTTAAGGAGTAGCCATGGCCGACGCACAACTGGAACAGCAAGCGGGTCAAACCGTAACCGCCGAGCCGGGGGCCTTTGCATCGCTTCTAAATAAGGAGTTCAGACCTCAGTCCGATAGGGCCCGGGACGAGGTTGCGCACGCGGTGCAAACGCTTGCCCAGCAGGCATTGGCAAACGCGAACGTTATCCCTGGCGATGCGGTGGCGACCATTCAGGCGATGATCGCTGAAATCGATCGAAAGCTGTCCGCGCAGGTCAATCTGATTCTGCACAACAAGGACTTTCAGAAGCTCGAAAGCGCGTGGCGAGGAATTCACTACCTCGTCTCCAACACCGAGACGGACGAGCAGCTGAAAATTCGCGTTTTCAGTATCGCAAAACAGGATCTTCACAAGACCCTCAAGAAGTTCAAAGGCGCCGCGTGGGATCAAAGCCCCATTTTTAAGCGCGTCTACGAGGAAGAGTACGGGCAACTGGGCGGCGAGCCCTTTGGCTGCATGGTGGGCGATTACCATTTCGACCATAGTGGCCCGGACGTCGAATTGCTCCAGGAAATGGCTAAGGTCGGCGCTGCGGCCCACGTACCGTTCATCACCGCAGCCGCACCGTCGCTGTTCGGTATGGAATCTTGGCAGGAACTTGCGAATCCGCGGGATCTCACAAAGGTCTTTTCAACACCCGATTACGCTTCGTGGCGTTCGTTACGTGAGAGCGAGGATTCCAAATATATTGGTTTGGCAATGCCGCGATTCCTCTCCCGTCGTCCTTACGGGGCTCGCGACAATCCCGTTGAACAATTCGATTTTGAGGAGGACACCTCGGGCGCCGGGACCGAAAAATACGCTTGGGCCAACGCTGCCTACGCTATGGCCGTGAATATCAATCGATCCTTCAAACTGTACGGCTGGTGTTCCCGCATCCGCGGAATCGAGTCCGGTGGCTCTGTCGAAAACCTGCCCACCCACAGTTTCCCCACCGATGACGGTGGTGTCGACATGAAATGTCCAACCGAGATTGCCATCAGCGATCGTCGTGAGGCCGAACTTGCGAAAAACGGGTTCATGCCGCTCATTCACAAAAAGAACTCGGACTTTGCGGCATTCATCGGGGCGCAATCGCTACACAAGCCAGCGACCTACGATGATCCCGACGCAACAGCGAATGCGAATCTGGCAGCGCGGCTGCCCTATCTCTTCGCCACCTGCCGATTCGCTCACTACCTCAAGTGTATGGTGCGAGACAAGGTGGGATCGCTACGCGACGCAACCGAAATGCAGACGTGGCTGCAAGGTTGGATCATGAACTATGTCGACGGCGATCCCGAGAACAGCAGCGAAGACGTCAAGTCGCGCAAGCCTCTTGCCGCCGCAGAGGTTGTGGTTGAGCCCGTCGAGGGCAACCCGGGCTACTACAGCTCGAAATTCTTCTTGCGGCCGCACTATCAGTTGGAAGGTTTAACCGTTTCTCTTCGTTTGGTTTCCAAGCTTCCGACGCAAAAAGGCGCCTGAGTTCCGGCGCGGGTTCGTGTATAGAACGTTTTTTTCATCGTCAAAAATTAAAAGGAGCACTTCCCATGGCTGCAGATATGTTTCTGAAGATTGATAAAATTGCTGGCGAGTCCATCGTAAAGGAACACGAAGGACAGATTGATATATTGTCGTGGAGTTGGGGTATGACTCAGAATGGCTCGACCCACACGGCTACCGGCGGTGGCTCCGGCAAAGTGTCGGTCCAAGACATCACCGTGTCCAAGCGTGTCGACAGATCGAGTCCAAATTTAGTCAAGTGGTGTACCGCAGGTACGGCCATCAAGGAAGCCACGCTTTATGTCCGGAAGGCCGGAGGCAAAACCCCCCTCGACTACATTAAGCTGTCCATGAAGGACGTCATCGTTTCGTCAGTAACGTGCTCTGGGTCCAGCCACGGGGACGGTATGGACGAATCCATCACCCTGAATTTCGGATACTTTGCTTATGATTATACCCCTCAGGAGTCGGCTGGAGCTGGGAAGGCCGTCGTTGCGATGACCTGGAACATCGCGAAGAATCAAGAAGCGTACTAGTCACAACAGGACGGACGAACAGGGGCGCAGAGGCGCCCCTGTTTTTTTTCAACACCGGGGTTCTTCATGGACATTTCCGAACACATTCGGTCCGCAGACCTAAAACTGGCGCTGTCCGAAGCCGAAAACGGCGTTCGCAAAGACCCCGCAGCGGCAAAACACCGCATCGCTTTGTTTCAGATTCTTTGTCTCATGGGTCAATGGGCCCGGGCCCGGACGCAGTTGGACGTCATCGATGGCATGTCTGGCGCGCCGACCAGCGACGCGGCGACAATGGTAAAAACCTATAAGGCGCTTCTGGTTGCCGAGAGCGTTCGCCGCGCAGTATTTGCAGGAACGGCGGTTCCCATCGTTCTTGGCGAGCCTGCTGAATGGGTTGCCCTCTTGCTTGAGGCGTTGCGCCTCGGGGCGACAGGAGAGTACGAGAAGGCCTCTGAACTTCGCGCGAAAGCATTTGAACAAGCCCCCGCCACCGCAGGTCGTCTTGGCGAACAAGATTTTCTGTGGCTCGCGGACGCTGATTCTCGTTTCGGGCCGACTCTTGAGGCCGTGGTCAATGGTCGTTACTGTTGGATTCCCTTTTATCGCCTCACAGCGATTCGCATTGAGCCTGTTAAAGATCTCCGCGACCTCGTTTGGGCCCCAGCCGCCCTGACGTATTCGACCGGAGGCGAAACCGTCGCGTTCATTCCCGCGCGATATCCCGGCACCGAATTCGCTTCCGACGTCCTACGCCTTTCTCGACTGACCGAATGGCAAGAGAAACCGGGCGCAACGTTTCTAGGGCTCGGACAAAGAGTTCTCGCCACCGATACGGGGGACGTTTCTATTCTCGAAGCGCGTGAGATTCAGCTCACCCTCTCGTCGACTTCCTAAGAAGCCAAGGTCGAATGGCGGAACTGATCCACAAAGAGAGATTGCAGCCGTCGTTACTTGATCGGCTAACGGACGACGCCCCGGATCAGCGGGAAGAATCGCGAGAAGCTCGAATCATCTCGTCGGCAAAATTACGTGGATCCGTCAAACGTGACTTGGCTTGGCTACTCAACACGACCTGTCTTGAAGCCGTGGAATCCCTCGCTGAATTCCCGAACGTCAGAAGCTCTGTCATTAACTTCGGCATTCCTGATCTCGCGGGAAAGCCCGTGTCGGCGATTAAGCCTTTCGAAATGGAGGCGAAATTCAGAGAAGCGCTGATTCACTTCGAACCTCGTTTAAAAGACTCCAGCATACAGATAACGCTCAAGCTGAGCGATGTTCTGATGAGCCACAATTCGATGGTCTTTTCGATCGAAGCCGACCTTTGGGCCCAGCCGATGCCGCTGCGTTTGTTCTTTCGAACGCAGCTTGATCTTGAAACCGGCACCGTAGACGTCAGCGAAACAACAAGCGTTCGTTAGGGCACCATGGATCCAAGGATACTTCCCTATTACGAACGCGAATTGCAGTACATGCGGGAAATGGGGGGCGAGTTCGCCCGGGAGTTTCCCAAGATAGCCGGACGGCTGGGCATGGACGGCTTTGAAGTGGCCGATCCTTATGTGGAACGACTGCTTGAGGGATTCGCATTTCTGACAGCGCGACTGCATCTTAGACTTGAGGGTCAGTTTCCCCAGTTCACCCAGCATCTTCTGGAGGTGCTTTACCCGCACTTTTTGGCCCCGACGCCGTCGATGGCGGTGGTTCAGTTACATCCGGACACGAAGAGGGGAAGTCTGGACCAGGGGTACGTGGTGCCACGCGGAACGATGATGCGAAGTCAGTCGTTCCGCGAAGATGGGGCGGTTTGTCGGTATCAAACCGGGCAGAACGTCACCTTGTGGCCTCTGGAACTGGTGCGCGCCGAATACGGTGCACACGTTGCTGACCTGGGATCCCACTTAGGAAGGATGGGACGCCCCGTCCGCGCGGGCCTCAGATTGCGTCTTCGCACGTCGCCCGGCGTCCAAATGTCTCAGCTTTCGATCGACACCCTGCCCCTGTTCTTACGATCCGGCGGCGATCTTGGCATGCGTTTGTATGAACAACTGACGGCGCATACAGTGGGGATGGTTATTCGCCAGCCCGCAAGCGGAGCACCAGACACCACGGGCAATTTGGTCCTGACCAAGCCACTGCGTCCCTTGGGGCTTGATGACGAACAAGCCCTATTGCCTTTCGATCGTCGAAGTTTCCAGGGTTACCGACTGCTTCAGGAATATTTTGCATTTCCCCAGAGGTACCTGTTCGTAGAATTGAACAGCCTATGCGAAGGCGTTCGCGGTTGCCGAGGCAATGAGGTTGAAATCGTGGTCGCACTGGACGCGTACGATCCCAGTCTGGAGGGGGCCGTGGATGCAAGTAATTTTGTGCTGCATTGCACGCCCGTTATCAACGTTTTCCCGCGCCAAGCGGATCGTATTCATTTGAACGATCAGCAGAATGACCATCACGTACTTCCGGATCGCACACGTCCTATGGACTACGAGGTCTGGTCAATCACTGACGTTCGCGGGTATGGCAACGCCAACGAACAAGAACGTCGGTTCCGCCCCCTGTATGCCCGTCCTAACCTCGATACGGGCACCGAAGAAACCGCCGCCTACTATACGATCAACCGGCGACCTCGAATGTTGTCGGCCGCGCAGAAAGCAAAAGGCCCGCGATCCAGTTACGTCGGGACAGAAGTGTTCGTGGGTCTGGTGGATGGCGCCCAAGGCCCCTTCCATTCCGATCTTAAACAACTGGGGGTCGATACGCTGTGCACCAATCGCGACCTGCCCCTTCAGATGAGCCTCGGAGGGGGCGACACCGACTTTACTCTCGATGGTGCGGCTCCCGTAGCAACCATTCGCGTCCTGGCAGGACCAACGGCGCCAGCTGTGTCGCACGCCCAGGGTCAAACCTCATGGCGACTCATCAGTCAACTGGGGCTCGACTACCTGTCCTTGGTGGATGGGCCTGGCACCGAGGGCGCCGCCTCCATCCGAGAGCTTTTGAAGCTCTATGCGGATTTAACGAACTCGCCTACGCGGCGTCAGATTGACGGCGTTCGATCTGTATCGTGTCGCGCGATCACGAGGCGCATCCCTGTCCCGGGCCCTACGGCGTTTGGCCGTGGTCTGGAATTAACGCTGACAATGGACGAATCGGCCTTCGAAGGTTCAGGGGCCTATCTGCTGACCACCGTCCTTGAGCGCTTCTTCACAAAATACGCGTCGATCAATAGTTTTACCGAAACAGTGCTGAGGACGCTTCAACGCGGGGAAGTGCGACGATGGCTACCGAGCATCGGGCAACAGCACGTGCTGTAGAACTGGAAGCGCTGCTGTTGGCAGACGCTTCTGGGCTGGACTTCCTGCAGATCCTGCGGCGGATCGAGAACGCCAATCTGGATGATCCACGGATAGGCCAGGCGGCCCGACCATCGGACGAATCGATCCGATTCGGGCAGGAGCCCGAGTTGGGTTTTCCTCCGTCATCGCTTTCCACGTTCCAGCCAGCGCTGCCTTCGGCGGGACGTCCAGCACGGCTTTTCGCCCGCATTTTTGGCCTTCTGGGACCAAGCGGTCCCATGCCCCTACATCTATCTGAATATGCGTGGGAGCGACAACGGCACGCGAACGACCCGACCTTCGCCCGCTTCCTGGACATGTTCAACCACCGGTTGTTGAGCCTGTTCTATAGAATTTGGGCCGAGGCCAACCCCGTCGTTCAGCGTGACCGGCCCGCGGAGGATAGGTTCGCCGCACAGGTGGCATCGTTGGTGGGGATGGGCCAGGCGACGCTCCGGTCACGGATGGCCGTTCCGGATCTTTCCCTTTTGCACCACGCGGGCCGGTTCACCCCGCACGTGCGCAACGCCGAAGGGTTGGCGGCCTTGGTGGAAAACCAGTTCGGTGTCAAAGCCCATGTCCAGACCTTCGTAGGCACGTGGATCGAAATTCCCACCGAAGTCCGCTGGCGTCTGGGCCGCGGCCTGGGCGCCGAGCGCCTGGGGCTCACCACCAACCTCGGTGCCAGCGTTTGGAGTGTGCAATCAAAATTCCGCCTCGTGTTGGGTCCGCTGGACGAGGAACAGTTCGGCCATCTTTTGCCAGGAGGACCGACGCTTTTTCGTCTTCGAGATCTGGTACGAGCCTACGCCGGGCCGACGCTTTCATGGGATCTGAAGTTGGTGCTTGATCGGGGCATCGAACGCCCTGCCCGTCTGGGCGTCTCCCGGCTGGGATGGACCGGGTGGCTGGGCCGACGATCGTCGGCTGCCGGGAAGCAAGATGTCGTTATTGACCCGGACGCCGTCGCCGCGCGTCCGCGCGAAGAACACTGGAAATCTTAGGCTTTAGAGTACAGTTGCAAGAGAACCCCAGAAACCGTCACCGGGAGCAGATATGTCTGAGATTAGCCGCGCCTCACTTTTCGGAAA